>NZ_JAUBVF010000127.1:0-3705 GCF_036705685.1 Microcoleus sp. AT3-A2 | reverse complement strand
TACTTTTGTTGCCTCTGTGGAAAAAATCCTGAAAGAATTTGGAGAAAACTATGTAATTAATTTTGTCTAGCTACTTACAGAAGTTCAAAGAGCAGCGACAATTGTAGCCGATCGCCTTTGCGGTGCTATTTCTGACCCGATCGTTCGCAACGCTCAAGAACGAAGGCAGCTTGCTACGATTAGGCAATGGCTGGAACAGCGCGGTTATTCCTACGTTAGAGGAGGAGCAGGATTAAGTTTTGAGAGAATGCAACCGGGGACTTTCTCGTTTCGGTTCAATATCCCGGTACTTTTACAGTCCGGTACCAAACAAATTAATATCCCTATTGATGTTGCGCTCGTACCAATTAATTCTAGTCCCGGTGAATTCCCGTTACTGATTGAAGCGAAATCTGCTGGTGATTATACCAATCCCAATAAGCGACGCAAGGAAGAAGCTATTAAAATGACTCAATTGAGGAGTAACTACGGCAATAACGTGCGTTTTATTTTGTTTCTTTGCGGTTACTTTGACAGTGGCTATTTGGGTTACGAAGCTGCTGAAGGAATTGACTGGGTTTGGGAACATCGGATTGATGATTTAGCGCTATTTGAAATATGAATGTAACTGCAACAATTGAATTGACACGAATGTTGCGGCAATCGCAACTGGATGGAGCTAGAACTCAAGCTCAGCGAAATAAGCTAGGTCAGTTTGCTACACCTCCAACACTGGCAGCAGATATTCTCAAATATGCTTCAATGCTGTTGCCGTCAGACATTAAAATTCGTTTTCTCGACCCAGCTTTTGGCACAGGTTCTTTTTATTCGGCATTATTGCAGCAATTTGGGCGATCGCAGATTGTTAAAGCAGTCGGCTATGAAATTGACCCCCATTACGGGAACGAAGCAATTAAGCTTTGGAGTGACACTTCGCTACATCTAAATATCGCTGATTTTACCCAGGCAACACCCCCTGACTCTGACGAGGCAAAAGCTAACTTAGTCATTTGCAATCCCCCCTATGTGCGGCACCATCATTTAAACCGAATTGAAAAGCTGCGGCTGCAACAGCTAGCACAGCAAATAGCGGGAGTCAAACTCAGTCAGTTGGCTAGTCTTTACTGCCATTTTTTGTGCATTGCGGATGCGAGTATGGCTGTTGGTGGCTTGGCGGGGTGGCTGATTCCCAGTGGATTTATGGATGTGAATTACGGACGGCAAATTAAAGATTACTTGCTAAATCACGTTACCCTACTGCGAATTCACTGTTTCGATGCTGCTGACGCGCAGTTTGAAGATGCGCTCTGTACATCAGCAGTGGTTTGGTTTAAGAAAGCTTTGCCACCTGCTAATCATGCTGTTGAGTTTACCTATGGAGGGAGTCTGACAGCATCTAAAATGTCGCTGATAATGTCGGTGGAGTCGCTACGCAGTGCAGCTAAGTGGACTAAGTTTGGGCTGATGTCTGGTAGTGTGAATTCTCAAGAACAGCCGTTGAAACTTAAGGATTTATTCACTATCAAACGAGGGCTGGCGACGGGAGCGAACAATTTTTTTGTGTTGACACCAGAGCAAGTTTCTGATTACAAATTGCCTCTTGAATTTCTCAAGCCAGTTTTGCCTAGTCCCCGGCTGTTATTAGTTGATGAGATTGAGGGCGATCGTTTGGGAAATCCGATTATCGATCGCCAGCTTTTTCTGCTATCGTGCGATTTGCCCCCTTTGGAGGTGAAAGCTAAGTATCCGTCGCTTTGGGAATATTTGCAGGTGGGGGTGAGGGAGGGAATTTGCGATCGCTATCTATGCAAGCATCGCTCTCCCTGGTATTCTCAGGAAAAGCGTCCTCCTTCCCCGTTCCTTTGTACCTACATGGGTCGTCAGCATACTGGTAGGGGCAGACCTTTTCGATTTATCCTGAATCACTCAATGGCGACGGCTACCAATGTATATTTGATGTTGTATCCTAAACCTGCTCTTGCTAAAGCACTTTCAGGTAAGCCAGAATTGCTTAAAGAAGTGCGGCAGGCGCTCAATCGCATTTCTGATGAAGCGCTGATGGGTGAGGGGCGCGTGTATGGGGGTGGATTGCATAAGTTGGAACCGAGGGAATTGGGCAATGCTCTAGCTGAAAGGATTCTTGAGGTTTTACCCAAAAGAAGCGTACCTGAGCTATAAGTAAGAACTGAGCACGATCGCTATCTGATGTTTTATGTCGGGTGGCGTGGAGAAAAACGAGTGTTTGGATGTGTTATTAACATTGAAATGAGGATAATTGAGTTATCAAATTGAATACACTGACGCTGCTATTGACCATCTAAAAATTCTAACAACTCGGCAGCAACGAACTGTATTAGATACTGTAGACGAACAACTAAAATATGAACCCCTAGTTGAGACAAGAAATCGCAAACCGATGGAACCTAACAGTTTAGCAACCTGGGAATTGCGGATTGGAAATTTACGGGTGTACTACGATGTAGAAGAAAACACAGTTTCTGTAGTCTATATTCAAGCAGTTGGAGTCAAGAACCGCAACCGAGTTCGGATTGGTCAGGAGGAAATTGAACTATGAAATCAGTAGAACTTGCACAAGCAACTGAATCGCTGGGTAAATATATTCAAGTTTTGGGAAAAGAGCCGTTGCTTGTTACCATCAAGGGAACTCCTGTAGCTGTCCTAACACCAATCGCGGACTTAGAAAGTTTACCCCTAGCAACAAATCCAGATTCGCTAATATTAATCAAAAAATCTTTGCAGCGACAACCGTCAGATTGTGCAGCATCATTAGCCGATTATGTCCGCAGTTTGGGATCAGAACCTGCGATCGCAGCATTTGAAGGTAAACCTGTAGCTCTTTTGGTAGCTATAGCTGATATTGAAAGGGTTTCTTTAAGTAGCAATCCTCAGTTTTTAAACATTATTGATCGCTCTAGACAACAGCAAAAAGCAGGTAAAGTTGTGAGTAGTGAGGAGGTGCGAAAGAAGTTAGGGTTAGGGTGAATAGGGAGGTGCGATCGCTCTAATTTTAGCAGTGAAAAGTCTAAGCTCGCGCTCGATTTACGTGATAGGGAATAATATGGAGAATAACTCGCCAAAAGATTATGTAGTATTTTTGCAATTGCTGTTGCAGACAGAATATGAGAATTGGAATGGAGATTCGCGGCACATTTATGCAGTATTGCAAGCAAATCTAGATAAGCTAAATCTTAATTTCATTCCAATTATTCAAGAAGCGATGGCTAAAATTATGGGGGGAATAGATGACCCAGAGCAAGCTGAAGGAATTGCTGCTTATATTGAAAATATTGCTATTAAGATTTACCAATTTCCTGGAGGCAGAAGAGCTGATAATATAGAAATTGCCATCGCTGCCTATAAAATTGCACTTTCCGCTCTTACATTTGAGACTAACCCAAAAAAATGGGCGCAGACGCAAAATAATCTGGCAATTGCCTACTCTAACAGAATCAGGGGTGAGAGGCCTGATAATGTAGAGATGGCGATCGCATTTTACACCGCTGCACTCAAAGTCTACACCCGTGAAGCTTTTCCCGAACAATGGGCGGCGATTCAAAACAATCTTGGTTCTACTTACCTTGAACATCTGAGGGGAGATAGGGGAAAAAACTTGGAAGCAGCTATCCGTTATTGGGAGCATGTCACTTTTGCGATGAGTATAAATACTCGTCAACTCCAGCATGACTTTTTTACGGATCATCAGTA
>NZ_JAUBVF010000022.1:0-93219 GCF_036705685.1 Microcoleus sp. AT3-A2 | reverse complement strand
TGAGAACCTCTCGCTGATTAACCATTTTTTCCACTCAGCTCAGGCTGAGTCAATTTGTGCTTAGTCTAAACTCCAGTAACAAATCTAGCTGCAAAAGTGCTAAACCTAAGCCACCAGTGGAACCAAGGCTTTGGGGGTGGGAAAACGATATGTTGGTAACGACTTACTGATGACAACAGCCGTTTTATTGAGGAGCGGAATGATGGGAAACTATCACGTTCAGTTTTGGCAGTGGAGGAGGCGACTACTTCACTGACTTTAATTATCCTGAAAAAGGGAATGAAGATGCTAGGGATGGAGCGGCAAAACGATACCTCTGGGCCAGAGGTATCCGCCTCGAAAGAAGGAAAGTGTGGGGAGAAGACCCCCTCTACTATTGACGATGCACCCTGAGATAGCAAGTGGACTTCGATGAACCATGAATTAGAATCTCCGTCCGCGACGGTCGGGGAGTATGTCAAGGATGTCGAAACAGCCTCATCAAAGAACCGAGAAAAGGTACTTATGCCGATCGCGCCGCAAAAAAATTCTCCTCCCTCCTCCCCTTTCCCCAACTCATTCACTGCCCGCGCCTTGCCACTCACCAAGCAATCTCACGCACTATTCCCCTTCCCCTCTCTCCTTTCGGGATCATGGAAGTTTCCGTAATTTATCTTAACTATAAAACTCCAAACTCAAAACTATTCACCAGCCCCTATCTCCCTTCAGACAGAGGGAAGTTTTGGTGATGTCCCTTATGATAGATATAAGGTTAACTTTTAAGTACCCTTGTTAAAAATAAATTTTGCAAACAATAGGGTAAAAACTAATGAATACTGAGGAAAAAGCGACCCACGCTGGTAGCGAAAATCAAGTCACGCTACCAAAATCCCGGGAAATCTTGCTCGGCGAGGAAACAGAAAAAGCCCTCGGTCAGCAAAAAAAAGAAGATGCTCAAACTATGCACGCTGTCGAACAGTTGAAAGAAGAACTTCAGCAAAAAATAGATAAAGAGTGTCATCACAAGGTAGATTAAAACTAATAGGTTGTTTTTTGGGTGTGGGTAAGATCCGGTCTTGCCCACACCCGCGTTTTTAAGGCACAATTAAATAAAATTTAAAGATTATAAATTCTTTGGGGTTTAAAAAAATAGTCTTGGATCCACGGGCGACCCTCCAGCAGTTTTTTACAAAAATACTTGATTGCAGCCAGCAGAAACGGTAAAAAAAGCCGGTAAGTATGAAAGTGGCAGTTTGTCTAAAATTGAAAAATTATTTTTCCATCTTCCATGTTCTCTCTTCATTTTTTCTTCATTCTTTCTTCCTAGAGGTAGAGTGCAACGCAGCTCCTAGTTACCTATGATGAGTTTATAAAGTAAAAAACGTCAAATTAGATACAGATAGGGAGAAACCCATGAGCACTCAAGATAGAGCAAAGGCAACTGGCGACAACATCGCAGGCAAAGCTCAAGAAGCCCTAGGTAATGTTACTGGCGACCCGAAGGATAAAGCAGAAGGCAAAGCCAAGCAGGCAAAAGCTGAAGCTGGTCACGCCATCGAAGATGTAAAAGATGAGCTCAAAAAGAAACTAGACTAAGCCTAATACTAATTGAGAGGGTCGAGCAACCTGACCCTTTCAATTATGCCAAATCTTTTCTGAACGGAGGAAAAAAGGTGAGTTTATTGCAGCAGAGTCGCAAAATAATTGCGGGCGTACTTTTGGTTTTAATGCTGGCAGTTACTACTGCGTGCGCGCCCAGCGTTTCAGCCCAAAAACCGACTGATGTACCTGTAGCAATTGGTGGCAGTCAGGGTTATTACGCGCAGCTAGAACGTGGCAATACCGCCGCAGGTCAAGATTTTGGTCAATGGGTAACAAAGACGGCTAAGGGCCTGGTTCAGGATGCTTACGTCCGTGACAATAACAAGTTGGGAGTTGTAATTACCCCGCAAGTCCGCCCGACTGAAGTGAAAGATTTGGCGAAATCTTTAGCACAAGGTTTTCACCGCAATTTCCCAAATCAGGATGTAAGTGTTTTGGTTTACGCTCCTGACAAAAAACTGATTTTGACTGCTAAGTACGACCAGCAATCAAATCAGATTGAATACAAATCTTGACCGAGTTAGCAAACTTAAATGATAGCCGCGTGGCGGTTTAATATTCCGCAGTTTTTTGAAGGCGAAACCATCTTAATTTAAGACTGAAATGTTGTGTAGATTGGAAGAGAGTTACCATGAGTAGCAGCGATAATTACAAGCGTCAAATCATGAACGATTTAGCCCAGGGCGATCGAGAAATGATGCCGGAGACAACTGGTGAAGATTACGAAAACTTTGACGATTTTGCTCAGAGAACTTCGCCTGCTCAGCGCAAACAATTATTCGGGCGTTCCCTGAATCACGACTCGCTCCCGCCGGCTCAGTTGGAACCGGAATTGCAAAAGGCGATCGCCCAAATTAAGCCCAATGAACGCGACGATGTAGCGCGGGAATTCTTCAAGCATTTGGGCAAGAGAGGATTGAACGATCGCCAATTGGAAAAGCAGCTAGGACTTTCTACTCACCACGCGAGCCGCATGAATGCTGACGATGTTACCAAGCTGGCCTCGTTTACCTATCACAATCACCCGGATATTTTCCAAGAAGTGCTAGCAGAACAGCCGAGCTTGATGAAGTTTTTGGGAAATCCAGTTGTTGTGGGTATCTTGGGAATAGTTGCGGCTAAATGGCTCAACAACCGTAAATAATCTTGAATTCAGACACGCTTCAAAGCTGATAATACGTGCCGCAAATAAAAGGACGATCGCCCGGGCGATCGTCCTTTTATATTTTATATCTAGTCCTGTAAAATTAACCGTGAGCGCGTTTGTAGTTAAGACTTGAGTCTTCAGAATCTGCTCAGGAATAAAGTCCTCACTACAAACCTTTTTTATTGGAGTCGTTGGAGGCGAAATTATATTATAATAAATTCCAATGATTTAAATCTTAATTATTAGGTTAGTCGGTGTTCTGGTGATTCACAACCCTTGCCAATTACCGACGAATTACCGATCGCCAGGAAATAAATATTGGTCATAAATAAAAATAACAGCACAGCAGTAAACTGCGGTATACCTGACACTTCGCAAAATTAAATGTAGGATTAAGTGTTGCCGTGAATCATAAAAAAAGATGAACGTATCCACTATTTGGCGAAAACTCCGCAGCCAGCAAGCCTTGTGCTTTGCTGCACTCCTGGTAGGTTGCCTGGTATTTATCGGTTGTTCCCCTGCACAGTCAGCGGCTGGCAATTCAGTCGATCCCAAGTTTAAAGAGCAAGTCTTGCAGGTTATCCGCGAAAACCCGCAAGCGATTTTAGAGTCGGTACAAGCGTACCAGCAACAGCAGCAGCAGTCTCTAAAAGCAGCGCAGCAGTCATTTTTGCAGGAGATGAAAACTAATCCCAAATCGGCGATCGGCGATTCTCCCAGCACGGGTTCAGCTTCGCAGCAGATTGTACTTTTAGAATTCTCTGACTTTCAATGTCCGTTTTGCGCGCGCGCTCACGATACTGTCAAGCAGTTTATGGCAAAACACCAGGACAAAGTTACTTTAGCTTACAAGCATTTACCCTTGACTTCTATTCACCCTCAAGCACTGCCAGCAGCTAAAGCAGCTTGGGCTGCTCAACAGCAGGGCAAATTCTGGGAATATTACAGCGCTTTGTTTGAAGGACAGAAAGAGTTAGGCGAGCCATTGTACACATCGATCGCCCAAAAGCTCAATCTAAAATTAGATAAATTTAACACCGATCGCAACAGCCCCGCTGCAGAAGCCGCCATTCAGAAAGACGTGCAACTCGCTCAACAACTGGGCATTCAAGGAACTCCCTTCTTTATTATGAACGGCACAACTTTCTCCGGGGCGATCGAGCTTTCTGAGATGGAAAGCATTCTCGCCTCTGTCTCGAAATAAGTAATTCATGACTCTTGGAAACCGAGTCTAAAAATGCGTTCCCAGCCTACTTGGGCTGGGAACGAGAAAAACCCGAAAAACTCGAAAAATCTTTGATTAAACGGCAGCCAACTCAGGAGTCGGGCGCTTGCTGTGGCGGATACCCTCGATCGCCGCTGCGTAATCATTCGCCTTAAACACAGCAGAACCAGCGACGATCGCATTTGCGCCCGCTTCCAGAACCTGCCAAGTATTGTTCCCCTTCAAACCGCCATCTACCTCAATCCAAGGATCGAGGCCCTTGTCGTCGCACATTTTACGCAACTGGCGAATTTTCGGCAAAACAGCCGGGATAAAACTTTGACCACCAAAGCCCGGATTGACGCTCATAATCAGCACCAAATCGCAAAGTTCCAGCACGTACTCGATCAACTCCAAGGGCGTCGAAGGATTCAGAACCACACCAGCCTGCTTGCCCAATTCCCGAATTTGGCCGAGGGTGCGGTGCAAGTGAGGCGAAGCATTATGTTCCGCGTGAACCGAAATAATGTCAGCACCGGCCTTAGCGAAGTCCTCGACGTACTTCTCCGGCTCCACAATCATCAAGTGGACATCGATCACCTTGGTAGTAACGGGGCGAATTGCCTCAACAATCAGCGGCCCGATAGTAATATTAGGAACAAAGCGACCGTCCATCACATCTACGTGAATCCAGTCAGCCCCAGCTCGATCGACAGCCTGAATCTCTTCTCCAAGACGGCTAAAATCGGCTGATAATATGGATGGAGCAATAACGATCGGTTTTTGGGATTGGGTCATGGCTAAGTCTGTTCTCCTGACTGCTGTGCTGTATCCAGTTTATCAAAATACGGGTCTCCGGGTCGAAAAGTTGCCAACGATCGGTCGCGAGATTGGGGGGCAGAAAAATTGGGTCTCTGACAGACAAGTTTGGCGATCGCGCACCAGCCCAGCTCTCGGAATTTTGGTTTAGGATATAAATTTTCCCTCTAACTAACAAATAACGTGTGTGCAAAATCTCACCTTCTGCAAATTTGGAGTAGCGAATTATGAAAAAAACAGATCCCTTAGAAAATCCTGAACTCGATCGTGCCAGTCTGTTTGTATTAATGATCCCAGTCATCGGCTTTTTCCCCGCCCTGTGGACTCTTTACCGCCGTCAGGGTAGTCCCGAACGCAAAGCCATCAGCCGCTTGGCAATTGCCCTTGCTTTTAGTTGGCTCTTAGGACATATTCTTTTAGAAGCTGGAGCGATTTCTGCGGAATCTCCGACACTTCCCATGTTATTAATGAGTAGCCTGCTAACAACCAGCTATTTCATCGTTGCTCTGGGACTGATGGTTCGCCTCTGGAAGCGTCAACCGCTATGGTTGCCTGGAATTAGTCGCGTAGCCGAGCAAGTAGTAGGCAAACATTTATCATAATTTAGGGTTCTTTTAAGCCCCTACCCTATTGATTGAGTGCGTCTTCAGCTTGATACTACATATTGCCATTATCTTTTTTATTTTTGTTGTGTGTGAGGAAGCCAGTGCCAGCTCAAAAAATTCCTAATCAAGACCCTATCCAACAATCAACTGCTCAACCTGCAACCAAAAAAGCTTCCCAGCCCCATCGAGGCCGTTGGCTGGGTTTTGGTTTTGGTTTGGCTGGAGTTGCCATGCTCTCAGCCACAGCCGGAGCGTTGCTAGCCGTCTCCCTTTCCACAACGCCGCTTCAGCAACAAAAGTTGAGCCCTGAAGAAGCAGCAGTATTTTCTCAAGGCGACATGGCAAAGCTCAACATGAAGATGCCGGAGCTGACTCGGCCAGTTAATATTTTAGTTTTAGGACTTAAAGTTCTGACCTCTGACATCGAAGGAAGTGTCAACAAAGATGTCGGATACGAGCTTTGGGAAAACTCCTTTAAGGGCTTAACCGATACCATGCTGTTGGTTAGGTTTGACCCTCAAAATAAAAAGTTAAGCCTGCTTTCCATTCCGCGAGACACCCGCACCTATGTTGAAGGCAGGGGCGAGGTGAAAATCAACGAAGCTAATTACTACGGGGGCCCAGCTTCGTCAGCGAAGGCAGTCAGCGGACTATTGGGCGGCGTGGGAATTGACCGCTATGTCACAGTCAATATTCAAGGCATAAAAAGCTTGGTCGATGCACTTGGTGGCATTACTATCAATGTCCCTAAAGACATGAAGTATACCGATGAAAGCCAGCATTTATATATAAATTTAAAGGCTGGCAAGCAGAAACTCAACGGCGAACAAATCGTGCAATACTTGCTTTATAGGCACGACGATTTGGGCGACATCGGGCGGGTTCAGCGCCAGCAATTGTTGATGCGGGCTTTTGTGGAACAGGAAGTTAATGTAGGTTTGCTGTCTCGCTTGCCGAAGATTTTGTCGGTGATTCAGTCTCACCTTGACACGAATTTGAGTATAGAAGAATTGGTGGCTTTGGCTGGTTTTGCTACTCAAACCGATCGCGATAGCGTGCAGATGTTGATGGTTCCCGGTAAATTTAGCGATTCTAAGGACTACAAGTCAAGTTTTTGGTTGCCCGACCAATATGCCATCGAAACTATGGTGGCGGACCATTTTGACTTCGGCCAAAATACTTGGACAATTGAGAATGCTGATTCGACTTTTCTGAAGGTGGCGATTCAAGATAGTACCGGAGATCCATCGGCTGTTGAAGCTTTTGTCAATAATTTGACTCAAGCCGGTTATCGGAATGTTCAGGTTTATAAAGCTTGGCCCGAACCGCTGGAGGTAACTACTCTAGTAGCTCAACAGGGCGATATTAAAGGTGCTCAAGCGATTCGCCAGTTTTTGGGTTTTGGAGATGTGTTGGTTGAGAGTACCGGTTCTTTGAATTCGGACGTGACAATCAGATTGGGTAAGGATTGGTTGGAGAAAAAGGCTCAGTCCGGCGGTGCCGCTAAGTCTTTTTAAACTGGATTATAACTGGGGTATTTGTAGGGACACAGCATTGCTGTGTCCTATTATTTTATGTTGGTAGAGATGGAGGCGATCGCTTTTTTGTCGATTTACTGATACTATATTTTGGGTGATGATGAATCACGATCGCAATACCCATACTTCCCTCCACAATCACAAGTGAAACAATAATCTACGAGGGAAAGCTTAAGATATTTTATAAAGGTAGGGTGGATGAACAATAGTCCTAAAATAGACCGACAGCGGGAACATCAGGCAAATGAACGCACGTTTCTGGCATGGTTACGAACTTCACTCGCTTTAATTGGTTTTGGGTTTGCGATCAGTCGGTTCAGTTTATTTCTCCGTCAATTTCAAGCTACAATGACTCAGCAACAAGTTTCCTCCCCTCCCTTCTTCAACTCGGAAACTTTAGGGCTGATCATGGTCGTTTTTGGCATTGCGGTCATTGCCTTAGCAGCATGGCGTTATAATCGAGTATTCTGGCAAATCGAGCGAGGTGATTATCGCCCCAATCCTGTGCTCGTTTGGATTCTGGCGGGAGTTGTGATGATTTTAGGAACGTTAAGCATTCCCTTGTTGCTCTGGCGAGATCGCGGAAATATAGCTCCCACTCCAACTCCTAAAAACTCTCAATTCTAAGTTAACCCGATCGCTTAGCTAAAGTGCCTATTCCTTTGTTGATTCCAAGGGCGGATTTTCGGCAAATCTCGATCGCTCTTTAATCCAATCGAGTAAAATAGGATTGACCAATTCCGGCGCTTCATCCTGGGGACAATGGCCCACTCCCTCCAAAGGAATAAACTTTTCAACAGCCGGAAACTTTGCCAATTCTCGTCCCAATGCGATCGGCTCCCAAGGATCGTCCGTACCCCACAAAATTAAAGCCGGACAGCTTAAACGAGGCAACAAATCCTCCGGTAGCGGGCCTTGAGAATAACTGATAAATGCTACAAATACTTCGACTGCGCCGCTGTCTTTAGCCGGTTCCAGCAGCATATTTACCAGCTCGTCGCTGACAGCTTCAGGACGGTGATATGCTTGCAAAAGCACTTTTTTTACTGTTTTTGGCGTTGCTAATTGTTTAAAAAATAATTGACTTATCCACTTGATATTTAAAACTTTTTGTGCAATTGGCGCTCCAAAACTGCGATACCAAGGCAATTCGGCGCGTTTGCGATCGTGCAGCAACCGCAGGGAACAATTGAGTAAAATTACGCCCTCAGCAATATCGGGAAAATCCACAGCAGCTTGCATAATTGCCACACAGCCGATCGAATTTCCCACCAAAAAAGCCGGCCCGCCCGCAACCTCCCGACAAAAATCAGCAATTAGCTGTCCCCAAGTTTCAAAAGTATAGTCAATTTCAAGCTTGGGCGCGGGTTTAGCAGAACCGCCAAAACCGATGAGGTCGATCGCATAACAGCGGCAATCAGCAGCCAGCGCCGGCAAATTCTTGCGCCAGTGGCCCCAAGACGCACCAAAACCGTGGACAAACACCACCGCAGGCCCCTGGGAACCCGCAGCCTGGTAGCAAATCGGAAAGCCTTTCCACAGCCAAGTTTGAGGTGCAACAGCAGTTGACGAAGTGGGAGTAGAAGATGTCATACGATTTTAGATTTTAGATTTTAGATTGGGCATGGGGCATAGGGCATGGGGCATGGGGCATTGTTAGCTGCTGACTGCTGACTAATGACTAATGACTACTTTGCAGTTAGAGCCGATATTATGTCACGATTAAACCTGCTGACTTCTTTGCTGTATTAAAATTTCCCTTATGCCAACGATCGTTTCCACTGCTGTCGTACCGTTTCTGGGGTCAGAAATTGTACCAGACTACGACACCGCCAAAGTAGTTATCTTACCAATTCCCTACGAAGCTACCACCACTTACCGCCGGGGGTGCGAAAACGGGCCGGCAAAACTTCTAGAAGCTTCTCATCAACTCGAGTGCTACGACGAAGAATTGGATTCCGAAGTTTGCTACGATGTCGGAATTTATACAAAAGAGCCGATCGCCGATACCCGCAACAGGCAACCAGTTTCATCCTCAGAAATGCTGCAAGTCACCCAAGCAGCAGTCTACCAGCTAGTTACCGAAAATAAATTTGTGATCTCCCTCGGAGGCGAACACAGCATCACTGCCGGCGTTGTCGAAGGTTATCGCCAAGCATACCCGGATGAACCTTTCACAGTCGTGCAAATCGACGCCCACGGGGACTTGCGGCACGAATACGAAGGCTCGATTCACAACCACGCCTGCGTGATGCGGCGTGTTGTAGATATGGGCTTACCCACACTGCAAATCGGGATTCGCGCTATCTGCAAAGAAGAAGCCGACTTGATTAAAACAAAACAGCTAAACGTGATTCGAGCTCGCGAAATCGCTACTCAACCGGATTGGGCCGATCGGGCAATTGCCAGCATAACAACTAAGCGAGTATTTTTGACGATCGACTTAGACGGCATCGATCCGACTTTAATTCCAGGAGTGGGAACACCCGAACCGGGCGGGTTAAATTGGTATTCTCTCACCGGGTTTTTGCGCCGCGTCTTCGAGTCCTACGAAGTAATTGGGTGTGACATTATGGAATTAGCACCTATTGTAGATTCTGTAGTTTCAGAATTTACCGCCGCCAAATTAGCATACAAACTTATTGGATACCAAGCTCTGGCTCAAGGTTGGCTAAAGCCAGACGAGGAATAAATCGCGAAGTACGAATCACAATAGGCTGTTGGCAAGGCTAGAATTAAGGTAAAGCCAAACAACAGCCAATTTTATTCGTGCTGATTGTTTCATCTTTCATGCTGGCAAAAACTGCTCTTCACCTCCTGAAAACATGAGTTTACTAATGGATACAACGGGTACTCCCATTAACGGCTACGCTCCCGATTTTGAACTGCCGGGAGTTGACGACGAAGTTCACCATTTAGCTCGATATTTAGAAAAATATCGGGCGATCGCGGTGATATTTATGTGCAATCATTGCCCTTACGTGCAGTTGTATCTCAATCGTATGAAAGAACTTCAAGCAGATTTTCAAGATCGAGATGTTACTTTAATCGGGATTAATGCTAATGATGCAAACCAGTATCCCGACGACAGTTTTGAAAACATGAAAATTTTTGCGGCCAACAATCAACTCAACTTCCCCTACATCCGAGATGTTGCTCAAGATGTAGCTGAAAGTTTTGGGGCTTCTAAAACGCCGGAGGTTTTTTTGTTAGACCAAGACGGCAAACTGCGCTATAAAGGTTTAATTGACGACAACGCTGACGATCCGGCGGCGGTGCAGGTTTCTTATCTGCGGAGTGCGATCGACCAATTGCTCAACAGTCAACCCGTTGAGCCTTCAACTACAGAGGCAATAGGCTGTTCCGTCAAATGGCGAGCATAGGCAGATTTAAAATTAACGTTCCGGCACTAATTATTAACTGGTTCCCTGGCTGTGCCTGGGAACCTATCTCCAGAGGCTCTGCCTCGTCAAAGACTGGATGAAAATTGGAGGTACAGCCTCCGAATCTGCTTTACTAGGCAGAGCCTGGTAAGGAGTAAAAAGATTCAAAACAATTGTCTGTGAACTTAAAAAGTAGACGTATTCCCAACTTAATTTTCGCAGTCGCCTTCCTGCTAGCACTGCTGATTAGTTGGAACTTATTTAAGAACTTTTCCTCAGTCGATACGTTGCAGCGCACCTCCTTAAATGTATCCGCTGCTATCAGTCTCTCGAAAGCTTTAGGGGAAATCAAAACTGTTTATCAAAGCAGTAATCCAAATTTTACTATTACTTATAATTTTGGTGCTTCCGGTGCTCTAGAACAGCAAATTCAGCAAGGCGCCCCGGTTGATGTATTTTTGAGTGCCGCCACCAAGCCAATGGATGCTTTGCAGCAATCTAACCTGCTAATTAACGACACGCGCCGCAATTTGCTGACAAATCGCCTGGTTTTGATTACTCCCAAAAACGGTGTTGCTTTGAGCGATTTCAAACAGTTGACAGATGCCCGAATCAAGAAAATTGCGATCGGCGAACCCAAGAGCGTACCTGTGGGCCAATACGCTCAGGAAATGCTAAATAAACTTGGATTGTGGGGGCAAATACAGCCAAAATTAGTGCTAGGAAATAACGTCCGCCAAGTGCTGACCTTCGTCGAAAGCGGTAACGTTGATGCTGGTATAGTTTATGCGACTGACGCCACAGCCTCCGACAAAGTAACTGTCCGGCTAACGGCTGCTGAAAATTTGCATTCGCCCATTGTTTATCCGCTGGCAGTTATCAGAAACAGCCGCAATCCGGCTGCTGCGAAAACGTTTGTTGACTTTTTGGGGGGCGATCGGGCTAAAATAGTATTTCAGAAATACGGATTTGGCATAGTTCGACAACTCATTAATTAGGGATTTGTTACCGCTGATGGCAGCAGATAAGCGCTGATTAACGCGGATGTATTTATAGATGGAATTTGATATTTCTCCGCTCTGGATATCTCTAAAATCCTCGGCTATTGCGACATTTATTACCTTTTTCCTGGGAATAGCCGCCGCCCGGTGGATGCTTTCAACTCGCATCAGAGGTAAAGCTTTAATTGAAGGGATTTTCATTTCTCCCTTAGTTTTGCCGCCGACAGTAGTGGGATTTTTGCTGCTGCTGCTGTTTGGTAGAAATGGGGCGATCGGGCAATTTTTGCTACAATTCGACTTAACTATAATTTTCACTTGGCAAGCCGCCGCCATTACTGCCACAGTTGTATCATTTCCCCTCATGTACAAAACTGCTTTGGGAGCTTTTGAGCAAATTGATGCCAATCTTCTCAATGCAGCCCGCACTTTGGGAGCCTCAGAGTGGCAAGTTTTTTGGCGCATTATGTTGCCGCTAGCATGGCCGGGAATTTTAGCAGGAACTATTCTCGCATTTGCCCGCGCTTTGGGTGAATTCGGCGCGACGTTGATGTTAGCGGGGAATATTCCCGGACAAACTCAAACTATCCCGATGGCAATTTATTTTGCTGTGGAAGCTGGGGATATGAGGCAAGCTGCTATTTGGGTTTTGATTATTCTGAGTATTTCTTTGAGCGTGCTAACTGCTGTTAATTTTTGGACTGATTTACAAAGGAGATCGCCCAAACCAAATTCGAGGCAAAGACTGCAATCAAATCTTCCTAAAGTCGCGTCTACTTTTACCACAAAATCCCAACAACAACCGAAAAACGGACTTTGTTTAAGCATTTTTAAACCTCTCTCCAGCTTTGCCTTGGATGTCAGCTTCGATATCGGCCCGGAAGTGCTGGGAATTTTGGGCGCGTCGGGTTCCGGCAAAAGCATGACTCTGCGCTGCATCGCTGGTTTGGAAACTCCAATGAGCGGTAAAATTGCAGTCAATGGCAGGGTTTTATTTGACTCAGCACAGGGCATTAATGTACCTTCTAAAGACCGCCGCATCGGTTTTTTGTTTCAAAACTATGCTTTATTTCCTCACCTGAGTGTTGCTCAAAATATTGCGTTTGGCTTGCAGCATTTATCTGAAAGCGAGCAAAAACTTCGGGTAAAAGAACAACTAATTTCGGTGCAAATGTCTGGATTGGAAAACCGCTACCCGCACGAACTTTCGGGGGGCCAACAGCAGCGGGTGGCTTTGGCGAGGGCGATCGCCCCTTCTCCAGAATTGCTACTGTTAGACGAACCGTTTTCTGCTTTGGATACTCATTTACGCAGTCAACTGGAACGGGAGTTAATGCAGACTCTGGCTAATTATCGGGGAATTACTTTGTTTGTCAGCCACAATTTAGAGGAAGTTTACCGGGTGTGCAAAAATCTGTTGGTGTTGGCGGAGGGAAAGCCGATCGCCTTTGATACCAAAGAGAACATTTTCGATCGCCCTGGCAATTTCACTGTCGCCCAGTTGACGGGCTGTAAGAATTTCTCTGCAGCTAAACCGATCTCCGTAACTCTCGTGGAGGCGATCGACTGGGGCTGTACTCTGACTGTAGTCGAACCAATTCCCAAATCTCTAGTTTCTGTGGGAATTCGGGCTCATCAACTGAGTTTTGTTAGCGGGTGCGATAGTGAAAATACTTTTGCTTGTTGGATCGCCTCGACTGTGGAAACTCCGCACCGGGTGACATTATATCTCAAATTGCACTCGCCTCCCAATGATTCCCAAGATTATCACTTGCAAGCCGAAGTTTTCAAGGAAAAGTGGAGGGCTATTAAGGACAACCCTTTTCCCTGGTATGTTCATATCGAGCCAATTAGGTTAATATTAATGGAAGGCTGAGTTAACTAGCAATATACCGTTAACCGTCAACACTCAACAGTTAACAGCTAACAGTTAACCGTCAACACTCAACAGCTAAATACCTCTTAAGCAAACATCAATCATGACTCAACAAGTTAAAAAAACCGACACAGAATGGCAACAACAACTCACGCCAGAACAGTTTAAAGTCACCCGCAAAAAAGGAACGGAAAGAGCTTTTAGTGGCGAATATCACGACAACAAAAAACCCGGAACTTATAAGTGTATTTGCTGCGGCACTGAGCTATTTAAATCAGAAACCAAGTACGATTCCGGTACCGGTTGGCCGAGTTTCTACGCTCCCGTTAGCGAAGAAAATGTCAAGTGCGAGTCGGATAACACCTTGTTCATGCGCCGAACAGAGGTACTGTGCGCTGTTTGCGACGCTCATCTCGGTCACGTATTTAACGACGGGCCGAAACCTACCGGTCAGCGTTACTGCATGAATTCTGCTGCTCTTAATTTCGTCCCCAAGGATTAAATTTAGTCAACCGTTCTCAGTCAAGTGTTCTGGAACAGACTTTTGGGTCTGTTCCGGGCAATTGATGTTCAAAATGCACCCATACTGCTATCTTATGGTGGAGGCAAAAAGAGTAAAAAAATAGTGGCGGCATGGGGATGGTATATCAGCGAGTTTTGCTGAAGCTCAGCGGTGAAGCGCTGATGGGCAGCTTGGGCTACGGCATCGATCCGATAGTGGTTCAGTCGATCGCCCAGGAAGTGGCCAAAGTCGTGTCCCAAGGCATTCAAATCGCGATTGTTGTCGGTGGTGGCAACATTTTTCGCGGGGTGAAAGCTGCTTCGGCAGGGATGGATCGGGCAACGGCTGATTATGTGGGCATGATTGCTACGGTGATGAATGCTATCACTTTGCAGGATGCTCTTGAACAAGCAGGAGTACCAACGAGGGTGCAATCGGCGATCGCCATGCAAGAAGTAGCTGAACCCTACATCCGGCGGCGGGCGATTCGCCACCTAGAAAAAAAACGAGTAGTGATTTTTGGTGCCGGTTCTGGCAACCCTTTTTTTACTACTGATACTACAGCCGCTTTGCGGGCTGCTGAAATTGATGCAGAGGTCATTTTTAAAGCTACTAAGGTAGATGGGGTGTACGATTCCGACCCCCACCTCAACCCCAACGCGCGCAGGTATCAAACCCTCACCTATGCCCACGTCTTGAATCAAGATTTGCGGGTGATGGACAGTACCGCGATCGCCCTTTGCAAAGAAAATAATATTCCTATTATGGTATTTGACCTCTCGGTGTCGGGCAACATCTACCGAGCTGTAATGGGAGAATCTATTGGAACTCTTGTCGGAGGTTTTTGTGAAGTTAGCTGAAGCAGAAGATCATATGCAAAAGGCAGTTGAGGCTACTCAACGGTCTTTTAATACTATTCGGACGGGACGGGCCAACGCCTCCCTCCTCGATCGAGTCATGGTAGACTACTACGGCTCTCCAACTCCGATCAAATCCCTTGCCAACATCGGCACCCCGGATGCGACTACGATCACCATTCAACCGTTCGATCGCACAGCGCTTACCTCGATCGAAAAAGCAATTTCCCTGTCCGATGTAGGACTCGTTCCCAACAACGACGGTTCAGTTATTCGCTTGAACATTCCGCCGCTGACGAGCGACAGACGCCAAGAATTTGTCAAAATGGCCAGTAAGTTTGCTGAAGAAGGTAAAGTTGCAATTCGCAATATCCGCCGCGATGCCGTTGACTCGATTCGCAAGCAGGAAAAAAGCAGCGATATCTCTAAAGATGAATCCCGCGACTTGCAAGATAAAATTCAAAAGCTGACGGACAAGTACGTTGCCAAAATAGAAGAAGTTTTGGCAGCGAAAGAGAAAGATATCACGACTGTTTAGGGAATGGGAAATTGGGCAGGGGGAATAGGAAGAGTTTTGAGATTGCCGAGATACGGCCGCCAACAACGAGCAGACGCTTAATCATTTGTGAGTTGTGAGTTAAAAACTCAAGATTTAACACTCATTAACTTACCAATTCCTCCTGCCCCATGACCAATCACCCATTACCAGTTGTCCGCTGAAGGAATTCGTCCTGCCATTGTTAGCGGATTTAAGGCTGCTGAGGCGATCGATCTCTTGGATGTGCCGACGACGCTAAGGAGCAGTACACTCAATCGATCGCCCAAGAATGCAACACTGATATGGTTTGGGCCCGTCGCTTGGCCAGAGCCTTCTATCAGTTTACAGGAGCTGCTTATAGAGCGGGCGTCAAATTCCCGATGCCTACTCACTTGATGAGCAAAATTTTGTGTGGCGAACTGCTTTATGCCGATATCGCTAACCGCGCTTTTCATTCTTCTGATGCCGTTTTGGAATGAAGAAACAGGGAATGATAAATATTCTTACATTTCCATTGCTTATTCTTGATTTCCCATTCTTAATCCTTAACTTAAAAATAGGAATTACGCACTATTCCTCAGAAAGCCAGTTGAGTCCTAGATTTTTCGTTCCTTAACCCGATTTTTTCCAAGAAACTCGGTTCAAAAGCGTAAATGCTATTTTAAATAAAGTCGATGCGAGGATTTTTTAATACAAGCCTCGCGCTGCTCATAGAATAAATCTCAAATACTCTTGGAGGCAAAAAGTGGTTGAAAACGTTACTAAGAGCGCGGTAAGGCGCTTCATGGACACCCTGAATAATTATATTCTACCTAAATCCTGTAAAATATAGCCATCCTAAATCATTTGTAAATTTCTTACTCCCTCCCCTTGATAAGGGGGATGGTTGGGGTGGGGTCAAAAATTTACGACTCATTTATGATTGCTATATATAATCTAAAATCTAATGATAATTTATTTTTATAAAGTAGAGGAGCCTTACGGCTGCTTTTCTAATTTTTCACTACATGACATTTCTCTGCACGGTCAATATTGGTTGACTGTGGAACATTACTATCAAGCCCAAAAATTTGTCAGCACTGATAAAAGATTAGTGGCGGCAATTCAAGCCGTAGCAACTCCTCAAGAAGCCGCTAAATTAGGTCGCGATCCCAACCACCGGATTCGTGCTGATTGGGAAGCCGTGAAAATTCCCATTATGCGCGAAGCAGTTTTAACTAAGTTTCTCACTCATACAGACATTCAAGCTATTCTTCTTGCCACAGGGGATCGAGTGATTGTCGAGGATTCGCCAACGGATTACTACTGGGGGTGTGGCTGCGACAGAACCGGTCAAAATCATTTGGGTAAAATTCTGATGAGCGTGCGCCAAGAAATTAGTCAGCGCCTTGCACCCTGATAGAAACTCAAATTCTTTCGTTAATTATCATTATATGAAGTTATACAACAAATGTCAAGTTATCCTAACAATGAATAATTCTCATAGTGAGAGTTTAAGATTGCGAGAAATTTATAAGAGCATTAAAATAATAATTATTATGTGCTTAAGTCGCTCTGCCTGTTGAAGGCAAAGATTAAACTGGCGCGATCGCAAATTTTACTTACCCCAGCCCACCCGATGCGATACACCGTCGTCTCTCACAAGTGCGCGACGGATTAATTGTACAGATCGGTTGAGTCAAAAACTCAGGGTGAGGGATTTGAGTTTGAACGATCCAACAGCACATCAAAACTTCTTATTATTGTATAAGTACAAAAGGAGATTTATGCAACTCAGAGAAAATACGCAAGAATTACATTATAAACTAGACAGAGAAGTTTTGATGCGGCGGATAACAGAACGCATTCGCCAATCTCTAGAATTAGAAGATATTTTAACCAGTACAGTAGCAGAAGTGCGGTCTTTTTTGAAAACAGATCGCATTATGATTTACAGATTTAGTGCCGACGGAAGTGGAGAAGTTGTTGCTGAGTCAATTAATAACAACTGTCTCCCTTCCTTGAAAGGACTACACTTTCCAGCAGACGACATTCCCGCGAGCGCCAGGGAGATGTATGTCACTTTGCGCCAGCGGACAATAATAGATGTTAACTCAGGGACGATCGTCCTGAGTCCCCTCGATGCTGCAGACACCGGTCAACCTTTAGTAAATGAAGAGATCCACTACAGATCGCTCGATCCTTGCCACACAGCTTACCTGATGGCAATGGGAGTGCAATCTTCCTTAGTCGTGCCGATTTTGCACCGCAGGATTGCGTCGGAAAACAGCAAAACAGATATCTGCGAGGCGGCCACGTGTCTGACTCGATACGAGCCAGGAAATAATCAAAAAATTCACATCGAACTGTGGGGACTTTTAGTGTCTCACCACTCTGCGCCCCTCAATATTTCACCAGCAGATTTAGAAGTAGTTCAGCTCGTATCAGATCAATTGTCTAGCGCTATCGCCCATGCGCTCCTCCTCCAGCAAACCCGCTCTCAAGCTGCCCGCGAAGCTACCGTGAGCCGCATAGCAGCCCTGTTGTATGGTCACGTCAACATTCAACTGCAACAGGGTTTAGAGGCCACCGTCACCGCTTTGGGCGGTAGCGGCGGCAGACTCTATCTCAACCAGCCGAAAATCAACGGTGAAAAGTTATCCGCTCCCAAGATTGAAGGAGGATTGCCAATTGCCTCGGCCCACAGTGATGCTACCTTTGAACTGTTCACCACAGGAGAACAACCGACACTTCCCAACTGGGAAAAAGTTAAGGCGATCGAAGCTCATCCCCTCTGGCAGGAATGGCTAACCAAAGGATTCAAAAATACTGAAGAACTTCCCAAATTTCCAATTTTTACTAATTCTCAATTACCTGTTGGGATAATTACAGACTTATACAAAGAACCTCTATTTAGAGTTTTAGTTCCTGCTTTCCAAGCTACTAAAATTCGGGGTTTGCTGGTAATTCCCCTCCACTACAAACAACAAGTAGTCGGCTGTTTGACCATTTTTCGCAATGCAATTGATACCGAAAAAATGTGGGCGGGGCGCTTTGACACCAGCGCTGAACAAACCCTTCCCAGACAATCATTTGAACTCTGGCGAGAAATAAAAAAAGGTCAGTCGCCCGAGTGGAAGTACGAGGAAATTGAGCAAGCTTTAGCTATAGGCAGCCAATTTTGTTCGGCAATTGGGCAGTACGTTCTTTATAAAGAAGTGCAGACCCTGAATGCCAACTTGGAGCGCCAAGTTCAAGAACGCACCGCCCAATTGCAAAAATCCTTGGACTTTGCCAAAGTATTGACGCGAGTTAGAGACCAGATTCGCAGCACCTTAGATTTAAAAATCATACTGCAAACTATTGTACGAGAAGTCAGAGTTTTGTTGGATACCGATCGCACGGTAATCTACCAATTTGCAGCAGACAAACAGGGCGAGGTAGTTGTCGAAGCTGTTTGTGGCGAGTGGCGATCCATTTTAGGTATCACATCTCCACAAGGATGCTTTTCCGAAGGCTCAGACTGCTTTTATCGAGCCGGACGGGTGCGAGCAATTAATGATATTTATACTGATGATTTAACACCCTGTCACCGCGAATTTTTGGAAGATTTGCAGGTGAGAGCAAGTTTAATTGTACCCATGATCGGCAAAGATTCGCAATTGTGGGGGTTGCTGATTGCCCATGGGTGTTCGGGACCGAGAGTTTGGCAAACAGCAGAACAGGAATTGGTGCAACATTTAGCGGCTCAAGCTGCGATCGCCATTCACCAAGCAGAACTTTATCAAGAAAGTCTCAATGCAGCAACTGCCGATCGATTAAAAGCCGAACAGCTAGCTAAAACAGTCACAGAACTGCACAATACCCAAGCCCAACTGATTCAAACCGAAAAAATGTCCAGTCTTGGACAACTCCTGGCCGGAGTCGCCCACGAAATCAATAACCCCGTTAACTTTATCTACGGCAATCTGTCGCACGCCAGCGAATACACCAAAGATTTGCTCTGCTTGGTGGAACTCTACCGCCAGCACTACCCCAATCCCAACCCAGAAATTAGCGAGTGTTCCGAAGCAATCGACATCGAATTTCTTGCCGAAGATTTGCCCAAAATTTTGGGTTCCATGACAGTCGGAGTTGAGCGCATCCGCCAGTTAGTTGTCTCTTTGCGTAATTTTTCCAGGAGCGATCAAGCCGAGAAAAAAGCCGTTGACATTCACGAGGGTATAGACAGTACCCTGTTGATTTTGCAGCACCGGATCAAAGCCAATTCTGATCACAACACCGTAGAAATTATTAAAGAATACGGCAATTTGCCCTTAGTAGAATGCTATGCCAGCTCGCTCAATCAGGTATTTATGAATCTGATCGGTAATGCCCTTGACGCCCTAGAAATGGGAAAAAAAGAGCGAGTTATGAATCTTCCCTTTAAAGCGGCAAGTGCAGCGGCGACGCATTTAAGCTCCCAAATACTGCCTATTGAGTCAGGAGATATAAATGCCACCACCGAGTATTTGATTCCTGATTTCCCATCCCCTTGCATTCGGATTCGCACCCAATTAATCGATGAAAAAACGGTAGGAATTTGCATTGCCGACAATGGTCACGGCATCCCGAAAGAGTTAATCTCTCACATATTTAATCCGTTTTTTACTACTAAACCCGTCGGTCGGGGCACGGGTTTAGGACTGTCTATCAGTTACCAAATTGTAGTTGAGAAACACCAAGGCGTACTTAAATGTGTTTCTGTATCCGGTCATGGTACAGAATTCTGGATCGAGATTCCCCTGAATTAGGCAACCGTCAATCGATTTTAGATTTTAGATTTTAGATTTTAGAGGCGACCCCACGAATAA
Source organism: Microcoleus sp. AT3-A2 (assembly GCF_036705685.1). Classification (NCBI taxonomy): domain Bacteria; kingdom Bacillati; phylum Cyanobacteriota; class Cyanophyceae; order Oscillatoriales; family Microcoleaceae; genus Microcoleus; species Microcoleus sp. AT3-A2. Next base: position 73,339 of record NZ_JAUBVF010000022.1, on the reverse strand, counting down.
ATGCGGGGGCTGGAGGATTTTCGATTTTCGATTTTGGATTGATTCCACGGATAAATCACGTGGCGGGTACCATCAAGAAATTCTTGGTCAAGGCAACATTAGCTTCACCAGCACAGAACCGATCGAACCGAGAAGACTCATAAAGTCGCCGCGGCTGGAAGTGCGGGGTTCCGTAGGCTTTTGGCGCGCAACAATGGCTTCGCCTAACTGCTTTGACAACTCCTGACCTTGGGGATTTCCTTGAGCTGCAAACAGTTGGTTTGCTATTGCAGCGTCTTGAGTCGCACCGGCGAACTCTCCCAAGTCAGCGCGAGACATACTGCGCGCAAAATAAACGGCTGCTAAATCCGATTTCAGATTCAGGGCTTGATTGTAATAATCAATGGCGTTTCTGTAGTTTCCTGCTTGAGCTTCCAGCACTCCCAACCGGTAGAAGTCTTCAGCGGTGCCAATATTGGTTGGCATTCCTCTAACTCCGAGCAGTTGCGCGTTAGTTAAATTGGCGTTGAGCAAATTGGCGCCGCTGAGATAGGCATTTCTCAAGTCAGCACCGCTGAGGTTGGCACCGCTGAGGTTGGCCCCCGTCAAGTTGACGCCAAACAGGCTGGTGCCGGTGAGGTTGGCACCGCTGAGGTCAGCCCCGGTGAGGTTGGCTCGGCTGAGGTTAGCCAATCTCAAGTCAGCACCTTTGAGATTGGCTCCGGTTAAATTGGCTAAAACCAAGCCCGCACTGCTGAGGTCGCAGTTGGGGCACTGTCGGGTGGCTAGTAATTGTTGCGTGTGTTGGATGTTCTCGGCTGCAGCAGGAGCGATCGGGGCGATCGCGCTTAGCAGCGTTGCAGCAGCGAGGATTCTGAGTTTCATTTTAACCGTCCCAAATCCAAAATATTAAATCTAAAATAGCTTTTCTCGAAGCAATTGAAAATCACCATAACACAAGTTCACCCAACAAATCTTTGACTTGGCGTATGTAGGAGTTCTGTGCGCCATCAGCACCCTACATTGAAGTTCTCGGCCTTACCTTAGTGTCAAATAAAGATTTCGCTGCCAATAAATTAGGGTAATGAAAAGCTCATTACCCTTTAGCCGCTGTTCTCGGCAACCATAAAAATTAACAAATAAATTAGTCGTGAATCGTGCCGTCGGGCATCGTTGTACCCTTAAGATATACTCCGCTCAGGTTAACTTTTGTAAGGTTGGCTCCCAACAGATTTGCTCCGCTTAAGTCTGACGCACTTAAAATCGCTTCAGTCAAGTCTGCCCTAATTAGACTCGCCCCCATTAAGTCGGCTCCGCTAAGGTCTACTTTACTCAAGTTTGCCCCAATTAAATCGCATTCTGTGAGCACCGCCCTACGCAAGTTTACTCCGTAAAGATTTACTCCATGCAAGTCTGCATGGCTGAGTGTTGCTCGAGATATGTTGGCACCAATTAAACTTGCTTGGATCAGAGAAGCTCCGCTCAAGTCTGCTTTGCTGAGATTTGCTCCCATCAACTCAGCTCGATGCAGGTTAGCTTCAACTAAAAGTGCTTCCGTGAGGTCGGCTCCACCTAAGTCTGCTTTGCTCAAATTAATCTTGCACAAATTGGCTTTGCCAAAGTTGGCTCTGTTAAGTTTGGCTTTGCTGAGATTGGCTCCAATCAGGTCGGCTTCATACAGATTGACTCCAATCAATTCTGCTTCGTAGAGGTAGACCTCGTGCAGGTAGACCCCACTAAAATTTCTTTCTCCTATTGCATATAGCTTGAGCAGTTCGTCAACGTTCATTGTGGCTTCTCTACACCTTTTAAATGAAGAATACTGTCAGCAAGCTGGTTGCACCGGATGTTCTGCAATTTTAGATTCTGAAATATTCACACCCAGCCTGAAACTTCCCTCAATCTGCAAGGTTTGAGTATAAATTAGATGGTTTGGTGAGGGTGAAGGAAAAAGCTGCATTCTTTCTTCCCTCTGGTTAAAAATTAACATTAAAAAATTTTAACAACAAGTTCGATCGCACTTCCTAACTAAATCCCAAAGATTCTACGTGGAAACTCCGATCGAACCCATAACTTTTTGTGGGTAGTTGAGCTTACTGAGTGCTAGCGTGACGAAGATCACAAAAAAATGCTAGTAGAATCACATAGAAACTCCGCTTTCGATCACAGCAGGCGGGCAAAAATAGCCGATACTTATACTGTAATGCTAAAAAATTGACAATGCCACCCTCGTCGTGTTTTACTCAATTGGCGATAAAGCCAGTAGTTTCACGGATACTTGCCCGCGGCAAGAAAGTCGGTTGCAACGTCACTCGGCGCTACCGGCTCTGACCGATGAGAGTGCTGATATCTAAGGATTTTTCGCACAGCGAAAGCCAAAAATGCACTTCTGGGACTAGGGGAATGTCTGTATAAAAATGCGATCGCTGGTGTAGAGACATTCGCTTGTTTGCTAGCACCTAATGACTAAAAATCGCCCATACGTTCGCAAAAAATACCAATAAATACCAGGAAAACCATGATAGATGTTTAACAATAAAAGAATAAATGGTATTCCTTAAGAGTCACCTATTGCCACTAATGTTAAAGTCGATCGGTTAACGGCTATCAGTATTAGCAATGACGCTTGTCCATCAAATACAAAACTGACCCAGAAACCTGGTTTTTTACAAAAAAAATCGTTGCAACCTTGCTCCAGGTTAAAATAACCCGGTTTCTGAGCGCCTGAGTGCCTCCAGGAAGGAAAAAGTTTAATGAGAAAGATCGCTTTTGTCTTGCTTCAGGGCAAACAAAAGGTCAGCATTTAGGAGAGGAGCAGCTTTTGCTCCATTGTCAAACAAAGGTATTGTAGAACGCGAATCGTGAGGTAATTGATATGGCTGGAGTATGTAAACTTAGCATCACAGAGACAATTGACGAACTAAAAAACCTGTTAACGGAACAAAAAACAGCAAGCGGCTTTCAAAAAATTCAAGCACTTTACCTGTTCAAAATTTCTCACGTTAAGACAGTTAAAGAATTAGCAATGACCATCGGGGTAAACCGAATTACAGTGCAGCGGTGGCTGAGAAAGTACCGATCTTACGGACTCGAAGGACTCCTCGAAACAAAGCACAGCGGCGGCCGTAAGCCGGCAATCCCTCCTGTGGCCCGCGCTAGTTTGGCAATGCGCCTCAGCGACCCCCAGGAAGGCTTTAAAAGCTATGGAGAAATTCAAGAGTGGTTGCAGCAGGAATACAGCATTGAAGCTTCCTATAAAGCGGTTTACGCAACAGTCAGATACCAGCTCAAAGCCAAGCTGACGAAAGTCTAGACAGTTCATACCCCCTCGGATTAATCACCGATTATCTAATGGTTTGCAGTCAGCTTTTGGAGCTTTTGAGGAGTTCCTTCGTCACGAAACACCTGACTAATTCTTTTTTAACAAAACTCGCTCCCATAAACTGCGAAGCATATAAATTATATGTTGTGGCAATGGGGTGAGGGGAAGAATAGGTGATGCTTTTCCCCTGTTTGTGAAAGATGCTTAAAAAATTGGTCATCAATCATAACTTGCAAGTTTTGTCTAATTTGCAGGTTTTGTTATATGGAGGTAAAAATTGGCAGTGGCTAAGGCAAAAACCGATCCAAAGCCGCTTTCAACTCTTCGATTTCCGTATCGATATTACCTTCTTTAGCGGCTCGGGCAATGCACTCAGTTAAGTGTTCGTCAAGAATGATTCTCGCTACGCGATCGAGCGCGCCTCGAACCGCAGCAACTTGCACGAGAACTTCGGGACAAGGACGGTTTTCTTGCACCATTGTTTTAATGCCGCGGACGTGTCCCTCAATCCGAGACAAGCGATTTACCAGTCGCCGCATCGATTCTTCATCGTGATGGTGAGGATGGACTGATTCAGCGTCGTGATGGTGGTGGGAATTTGAGGGCAAGGATTTGTCAGTAGAAGTATCAGATAGAATCATCGGGGTTACGAGGGAAATTTAAAAGTTAGAATTCAGAATATGTGGAGTTGGTGCGGGCTCGTGACTCATGTATTGTAACTGTCAAAATATATTTAGGATCTTCATAGTGGCCGATTATTGAGTCCGCACGATCGCACACCCTTACCAGACTAACCCAGACTAACAAAGATTGACGCTATGCGACTATTTAAGTTTTTTCGCCCCGCCCCTCGAATCGGTGCTCGTTGGTTCGCACTAATTTTAGGAATGACGATCGCCCTGAGTGCGTTAGCAATCAATGCTGCACCCGCTGCCGCCGCTGATGGCAGCAATCCGCCCAACTTACACTTCCAGAGTTCCCCCGCCACCCCCGCGAATCCGCAACTGTTAGCGCTGCGGAGTCCTGAACTCCCAGGGGATACCGGCAGTTTTGTGACGGCGGCAGTCGATCGAGTCGGGCCAGCAGTTGTTCGTATTGATACCGAGCGCACTGTCAGTCGCAACCTCGACCCCTTAATGGAAGACCCATTCTTCCGCAGATTTTTGGGAGAAGATTTACGCAGCATGACCCCCAGACAAGAACGCTTACGCGGTCAAGGTTCCGGCTTCATCATTGACAAAAGCGGGATTGTTTTAACCAACGCTCACGTAGTTGACAAAGCCGATCGAGTGACTGTCACCTTGAATGACGGGCGGACATTTCCAGGAGAAGTACAAGGTACTGACGAAGTAACAGATTTGGCAGTTGTCAAAATTAATACTAAGCAATTGGACTTACCGACTGCCACCTTGGGAGATTCCGACGCGGTGAAAGTGGGAGATTGGGCGATCGCCGTGGGCAACCCCCTCGGATTTGACAACACCGTCACCTTGGGCATTATCAGCACCCTCAAACGCTCTAGTGCAGCCGTCGGCATTCCCGACAAGCGCCTTGATTTTATTCAAACCGACGCCGCCATCAATCCCGGCAATTCCGGCGGCCCCCTGCTAAACAGCAGAGGAGAAGTGATTGGCATCAACACGGCGATTCGAGCCGACGCAATGGGTATTGGCTTTGCGATTCCGATCGCCAAAGCCAAGGCCATCTACGCGCAGTTAGCCAAGGGAGAACAAGTCAGCCATCCGTTTTTGGGGATTCAGATGATTGCTTTGACTCCTGAAATGGCCAGAGAGAATAATTCTGACCCCAATGCTCCTTTGATTGTCCCGGAAGTTAACGGAGTGTTAGTGATGCGAGTTGTGCCCAACACCCCTGCTGAGAAAGCAGGGATTCGCAAAGGGGATGTGATAGTTCAAATTGATGGTGAGGGAGTGACTGAGGCCGAACAGTTGCAAAGTTTGGTGGACAACAGCAAAATCGGTCAAATTTTAAAACTGAAGGTGCGCCGCGGTGCCCAGATTAAAGAAGTCGCCGTTCAAACTGCTCAATTGCAAGATTTTTAGATATGAAGAGGAAGGGGGGAAACTGTTAAAAACCCTCCTCTTTGTTTCTTTTTTCTCTGAATTGATTCAGTAGTGCGATAGTTTTAATAGTCGCATTTTTTAATCACAAAAACTGATAGTATTTTTTAAAAGAGTATCAATCTCCCAACAATGAAAAAAAATCAAATTTTACATTACCAAAAAAGTCAAGTTATTGAGGTACTAAAGCAGGATTATTTTCAAATGACCGCGCAGCTTCAGAGGAACTGGACACCAGAGCAACATGAAAAAAATCGATTGAGTCGTTCTTTGGCTGCATTTGCGATCGCCAATCTTGCCGATCTTACCCCTGCTCAAGCGGCTAACTCAATTGTCAATGGGGAAAATGATAATGGGATTGATGCCATTTATTTCGATCGGATGAAAAAATTGCTTTTGTTGGTACAGGCTAAGGCGGGGAATGCTCCGAATATGGGTGATAATAAAAAATTTTGTGATGGGATTAGAGATTTAGTCCATCAACGTTTTCAGAAATTTAATGATGGCTTTGCGCGGTTGCAGCAAGATGTTGAAGATGCTTTAAATACTAACGGGGTAAAAATAGTTGGCTGTAATATATATCTTGATGAAAGCCTGAGTTCTCATGTGATTACGGATCTTAATCAGTTAAAAAGTGAACTGAATCAGTTCGATCAACGTTTTGAATGGCAAGATTTAAATATTACCATAACACATGGTTGGTTGACCGCAAAACAAGCGATCGCCCCTTTTGATGTAGTCTTGACATTGGAAAACTGGCATTGTTTAGATCGGCCGCGTAGGGCTTTTTATGGATTGGTTAAGGCTTCAGAACTTGCCTCTTTATATCAACAGCATAATAAGTCGCTTTTTGAGAAAAATATCCGTTATTATCTAGGTGCAGAGGATGTTAACTTAGCGATTGCGGAAACTGTCAAAAATCAACCATCTGAACTATTTTATCTCAACAATGGTTTGACTATTACTTGTTCGGTAATTAGTCTGCCATCGGGACATAACCAGGAATCAACTCAATTTACTTTAAAAGATTTTTCCGTCGTAAATGGAGCGCAAACGGTAGGAGCGATCGCTTCTGTTTATCAGGTTAGTGGCTCAATATCTGCTGATGCAAAGTTATTAGTTACAATTATTGAAGTGGGGACGGAGACTGATAATATTGGCGAAAAAATTACTGGGGCAAGAAATACGCAAAATGCTGTGCGCGATGTTTATTTTGCCGCGTTAGATTCCAATCAAGAACGTTTGCGACAGGAATGTATGGTATCGAATATTGTTTATGAATATCGACCATCGGGGGAGCGGCTTCAGGATGCAATTACGATTGAACAGGCGGCCGTTGCCCTTGCTTGTTTTAGCGGTGATACGGAAATAGTGGTTGCTGCAAAGAGAGAAATTAGTCAGCTTTATAAGCGTTATTATGATATATTGTTTAGTGATGGGCTTTCAGGAGTTACGCTTTGTCGTTATGTGCGAATCTTTCAATATCTGGATGAAATTTTTTCGGCTTCAGAACAGGCTGCAACAGGTCAACAAAAAAAGTTTTATAAGCACGGTAGATTTTTTATTCTGGATATTCTTGCAAGACGCTATAAACGTTTGCTGAATAAGCAGGAAGTTTATTTGTCTGATGACGATAAAATGCAACTTTCACGAATTGGGTTAGAGCTTGCTGAGGTTGTTTACACGGTTGCTGAATCGAACTTTGCTAGTGACAACAAGGGATATCTTGCTATTTTTAGGAATATCACAGATGTTATGCCTTTAACGAGTGAAGTGATGCAGGAGTTAGATCGCAGGGATGCTCAGGCTTAAAATCCGAATATACCTACAGTTTAACTGGTAAGATAGATATTAATTATGAATAAGAAGCAGAGACTAGAATTAACATGGATTGGTAAGGATATTCGCCCCAAGCTGGAGCCGCGAATTTTGCTGGAAGATCCAGAAATATCTTATCATGCTGCTCATCAGGTGAGTGAAAATGATATTTTTGATAATCGCTTAATTTTTGGGGATAATTTGTTGGCTCTCAAGGCTTTAGAGTCTGAGTTTGCAGGAAAAGTTAAGTGTATTTTTATTGATCCGCCATATAATACAGGCTCAGCTTTTGAACATTATGATGATGGAATTGAACATTCTCTCTGGCTTGGTTTAATGCGCGATCGTTTAGAGATTTTGCGTAATTTATTATCGAATGATGGTTCTTTATGGATCACGATTGATGACAATGAAGCACATTATTTAAAAGTTATGTGTGATGAGATATTTGGTCGTAATTGTTTCATTGCAGACATCTGCTGGAAAAAGCGTGATGGAGCACCTAATGATCGGAAAATTGGAGGAGTTCACGATCATATTTTAGTTTGGGGGAAGTCTCGGCATCTTAGTAGTAAAAAAACCTTAGCCGAGGAATCATTTCAACTAATGCCTAGAACAGAGAAAGCTGATTCGCAATATCGAGTTTTTGAAGAACCTAATGGTCCAGATCCACGAGGTTCATTCAGAAAAATTGACACAACTGCAAATGGTAAGGGAGGAAGATTTGTAGAAAGTTTATATTACCCAATAACCAATCCTTTTACAGGCGAACAAGTATGGCCTCGCCAAGGTACCTGTTGGCGACATAATAAAGAAGAAATGTCGCGCCTTCAAGCAGACAATCGGCTCTTTTGGGGAAAAAATGGTACTTCAAAAACTCCAATGCGTAAACTTTTTGCCTTTGAAGCTAAACAAGGAATGACAGCACCTACGATTTGGGATGACGTTGGCTTTAATCAACATGCAGCTAGAGAACTTGAACTATTATTTGGTGAAAAAGCTTCTTTTGAAACACCTAAGCCAGAGAACTTAATGTTTCGGATTATTAGTATTGCTACTAATCCAGGTGATCTTATTCTTGACTCTTTTGCAGGTTCAGGAACAACAGGCGCAGTCGCGCAGAAAATGGGAAGACGATGGATTATGATTGAACTTGGCGAACATTGTCATACCCATATTATTCCCCGACTTAAAAAAGTAATTGATGGCGAAGATCAAGGTGGAATTAGCAAAGCAGTTAACTGGAAAGGTGGCGGTGGATTCCGTTACTATCGTCTTGCACCATCGCTACTAGAAAAAGACAAATGGGATAACTGGGTTATCAACAAAACCTATAACGCCGCGATGCTTGCCGAAGCACTCTGCAAAATCGAAGGTTTCACTTACGCACCATCAGATACCTTCTATTGGCAACATGGCTACTCCACCGAAAGTGACTTTATCTATGTCACCACCCAAAATCTTAGTCACGAACAACTATCCAAACTTGCAGACGAAGTAGGACAAGAGCGCACCCTACTTGTTTTATGTACCGCTTTTCGAGGTCAAACCGACATATTCCCAAACCTCACCGTTAAAAAAATTCCTAAACAAATCCTTTCACGGTGTGAATGGGGACATGACGATTACAGCCTCAAAATTGAAAACTTGCCAAAAGCACCCCCAAAGGTCGGACAACTAACACTATTTGACGTAGATACCTATGAGAAATCCACAACTTGTTAATAATATTTCTAATCGTCTCAGTCTGCGCCATCCCCAGCGCGAATCCTTAGAAATTCTCGATGGCATTTGTGAACTTTTATTTCTCCCAGACATCACAGATACAGAAACACTTTTAGTCGCCTTCAAAAAAGAATTTGCAACGTTTACTGACTTCGAGCGCGACTTTCCATCCCTATGTTTTGCCCTAGCCACAGGTGTTGGCAAAACTCGACTCATGGGCGCATTTATCAGTTACTTATACCTAGAATATAACATTAAAAACTTCTTGATCCTTGCCCCAAACCTAACCATTTATAATAAACTAATTACCGACTTTACGCCCAATACCTCAAAGTATGTATTTACGGGTATCTCTGAATTTGTGACCAGTGTGCCAGAAATCATTACGGGAGATAATTACGACACGTCATCCATTATCCCTGATTTTTCCCGTTGCAGAATCAACATCTTCAATATCTCAAAAATCAACTCGGAAGTACGCGGCGGTAAAAGCCCTAAAATTAAACGACTATCCGAATATATTGGCGAAAGCTATTTTGATTACCTGTCTCTATTAAAAGACCTCGTAATTCTAATGGATGAATCGCACCGATATCGCGCATCAGCAGGAGTTCGCGCTATTAACGAATTAAAACCATTAATGGGGCTAGAACTTACCGCCACACCCTTTATCGAAACCAATAAAGGTTCAGTAGCCTTCAAAAATGTCATCTATGACTATCCCCTCGGACTTGCCATAACCGATGGATTTGTTAAAGATCCTGCCGTCGTCACCCGCAAAGATTTTAACCCTAGGGCCATGTCACCAGACGCGATCGAGCGTCTTAAACTAGAAGACGGCATCTATCTCCATGAAAATATTAAAGCTGAATTAGAAACCTATGCTATTCAAACTGGAAAACAAATTGTTAAACCCTTTCTGTTAGTGATTGCCCGTGACACTACCCACGCCTCAAAACTCATGGAACTCATTCAATCTGATGAGTTTTCTGAAGGAAATTATAAACATAAAGTTATTCAAGTTGATTCTAGTAAAACGGGCGCTCAAGAAGATGAAATGGTAGAGAGATTGCTCAAAGTAGAACATACCGATGAACCTACTGAAATAGTTATCCATGTAAATATGCTCAAAGAAGGTTGGGATGTCACCAACCTCTATACAATTGTCCCTCTGAGAGCCGCAAATTCTAAAATCCTGATTGAGCAATCTATCGGACGGGGCTTGCGTTTGCCCTATGGAATGCGTACAGGTGTAGAAATTGTCGATCGCCTAAATATCGTCGCCCATGACAAATTTCAAGAAATTGTCGATGAAGCAAAGCGCCCAGAATCCCAAATCCGCCTGAAACAAATTATCCTCACAGATGAAGACTTACAGCAAAAGACACAAACAGTAATTTCGCGATCGCAACTAGCCCAAAATCTAGGACTTCACCCCGAACAACCCATTAATTTACCTGATAATTTACCTGCAACAGAACCCCAAAATATTCAACAATCCCTATTTCAATCACCTATAGAACAAAAGATTGCACAGCTTACATACCAAGAAATCCTAAAGCTTGAAAGCCGCCCCGAAGAAGTCCCAACCACCGCCCATCTTGCATCCCCAAAAGTTCAGGGAAGGGTGCGCGAAGCCGTAGCTAGAGAATATCAACCCGCACAAATGGAACTTGAAGGTATAATAGCACCTCCAGATATTGAAGCGATCGTTGCGAAAACAACGAATTTAGTTATCCAGCAAACCATCAATATTCCTAAGATTATTGTTATTCCTAAAGGGCAAGTGCGATCGGGTTTCAGGTCTTTTGCCCTAGATATCACAGGCTTAAATTATCCCGTTCCCTCCCAAGAAGAATTACACATTCAATCGCTAACAACGAATAAAGTTGAATTTATGGGAATTATCAAAGAAAACTTTGAAGAATCACGGCTAGAAAACTATATTGTCAAAAATTTAGTCAACTTCGATGATATTGCCTATGACGAACACGCTGATTTACTCTATGACCTTGCGGGTCAAGTTCTTAGCCATCTTATGACCTACTTATCCGAAGAAGATACACACAAAGTTTTACGCTTTTACCAAAGGGAAATTGCCAATTTTGTCCATAGTGAAATGCAGCCCAATTTCTGGGAAGAAACAACAGGTTATGAAGTCGAAATCAGTAAAGGTTTTACAGCCCTAAAAGAGAGCGCCTACACTACAAATGCTAAGAATTGCCTTGATTATCAATCTTCGCCACGAGACAAAAGCAATATGTCCAAATATCTGTTTACAGGCTTCTCCAAATGCCTCTATCGAGAACAGAAATTTGAATCGGAAGCAGAAAGAATACTAGCAATGATTTTAGAACGGGATGCAATCAAATGGTTTAAACCCGCAAAAGGACAATTTCAGCTTTATTACAAATGGCAGGGAAAATATTCAGAATATCAACCAGATTTTGTGGCTGAAACAGAAGAAGTTATCTATATGCTTGAACCTAAAGCTCGAAATGAAATTGACAATCCTCAAGTGCTTGCTAAGAAAGATGTCGCAGTTCAATGGTGTCAATATGCTTCGGACTATATGCTAAAGCACGGTGGCAAACCTTGGAAATATGTCTTAATTCCCCATGATGAGATCAAAGAAAATATGAGACTCCAAAAACTAAGCGATCGCTATACCGCCACTACTAAGGGTTAATTTCAGGGGCGATCGCCTCGATTTTGACATGGGAGAGAGTGGAGCGCGATCGTCGGTTATCTTCTCCAAAGCAAGGACAGATAAACAATTCAACTATTCCGTCTGATTCCGATATGCCCAGAATCCTACACAAAATTAGCCGGATCTTGATCTCGCCGATGCTTCAGCAGAATCGGAGAACCTTGGCCATCACCCACCAAAGCCGCCGTTTCCTCCAACGCTTCCCTCAATCGCTTGGCTGCGTAGATGGACATATCGCGGGGCACATTCACCCGATCGCGCAAATACCGCAAAGCCGCATCAGAACCACTCGGCGGCGTACAAACTTCGCCAGTCATCATCAAAGTTAAAGCACAACGCAAAGCCTCATCGAATAACTTGTCATCAGCAGGATTGACTCGAACGATGTTGCGCTGGTGCTTAATGACGCGATGAAGTGCTTCAGCGCGAGAGGTTTCCGGTTCTGGATACATCACATCCGGCAATCCAGCCCAAGGCCCATTATCCACGCGGGCTTTATTGAGTAGCATCTGAGGTTCGCCGTTTTCATAACACCCGCCCATCTGAGGTGGTAAATCGTGGACGTGGGTGTGAAAATCGCTCTGAGTGCCGCGATAGGTAGGGCGGGTTTCCATCGCCGCAAACCAGTCAGCAAAGCGCGGGTTTTCTTCGCGCATCGAGTAGCCTTTGTAGTAGTAAAGACTGGCATTCATGCGTTCGACGTAGGGCGTAAATATCACATCCGCCGTGCCAAATTCATCGAGGAAATAAGGCCCCGGAGTGCTAGCCAGGGCTTTTTCTACTTGGGCGACGACGCTGATAAATTGGTTGCGGTTGTGTTGTTCTACTTTGGCTGAACTTGCTGGGTAGCACAGCCAAGAGCACCAGGCTCTAAATAGCAGTCGCTCTAGTCGCCGCATGGGTATTACTGCGGGGTTTTCCATGCCCAAACCCAAGGGGCCATAGACTCGTTCGAGGGCGATTAAGATATCATCGCTTTCGGTGATGATGCGGCCGTCTAGTTCGATCGCCGGTAGCATTCCCGATGGCACTTTGCGCTTGTACCAACTTTCCTTTTCCCCATAGCAGAACATAGTAACTTTCTCAATGCGGTAGGGGATTTCTTTTTCTTCTAACCACAACCAGATTTTTTGGCAGTAGGGACACCAAGCATGGTTATCGCGGTACAGGGTGACTCGCACATCGGATTCGGTTTTACCAAAGAGGCGCAAGCGGGATTGAGCGTTGGTGGGGCCGTTTGTGCGATCGACTTCAAAGTCTGTGAGGGCTTCTAATTCTGTCCAGCTTAGGGGGGTCATGCGATTTTAGATTTTAGATTTTAGATTTTAGATTGGAGAATTGAAGACAGCGACTGCTTCGTGGCAATAATAGAACTTACGCACCAACTCAATCGGTAGGGTGCGCTGTGCGCGCACCTTACCCCTACATAACGTATTCAACTATTTTTTGGTCTTAGTCGTGAATAAGATAGTTGGTTCTCAGTTAAAAAAAGCTTTGAGGACTGAAGTCCTCACTACAAACTTAACTACAATTAAGGCGACATTTGGGGAGGGGGTGGGGCGTCTTGAATTTTAGCCAGTGCTGCTTTCATTTCGGGAGTGGCTAGCAACTTTTGGGTATCTGCGATTAAACGATCGCCCCAGAGGTTTTCTTTGAGATATTCTACCGTAGCATAGCGTTTGTCCAGTTTTAGAGCTGCTTCTCCCATCGCTAAGCCTTTTTCTTTATCACCTTTGGTGTAGAATGCTACTGCTAGAGCTAGCATTGCTTCGGCTGCTTTGTCGTCGATCACGATCGCTTCTTGCCAGCGTTTGATGGCGCTATCAACATCTCCCATTTCGTATTTTACTAATCCGATATTGTTAATAGCCGGCCACAGGTTTTTTTCTAAAGCAAAGGCTTTTTCGTATTGGGCGATCGCCTGATCAAATCGCTTCAGCTTATAAAAAGCATTGCCTAAATCAAATAATGCACCTGGAGTGTCTGGTTTTAGTTTCAACCCTGCTTGCAAATATTCGACTGCTTTCTCGTAGTTCGCTTTGCGAAAGTGAGCTTCTCCCAAGACAAATTTAATTGATGGATTTTCTGGTGACAGAGATTGAGCTTGCCCCAAAGCTTCAATGCCTTTGTCAAACTCCTCGACTTGAAGGTACAAGCTACCTAACAAAGTCCAAGTTTGAGCATTTTTTGGGGCTAACTGTGTGGCGAGTTCGGCTCTAGGTACCGCTAGTTGGTACTGCTGCAGTCTGGCTAGCTGGACGGCTTCTTCTGCAAGGCTCAAGGCCGTTTGTTCGAGTTGGGCCGAGTCGATTTGCAGGGTGTAAGGCAGGAGTGCCTGACAGGCAGCAGGCTCGGGCATTGCCCCCAAACCGAGTGCGAGTAGCAGAGATATTAAAGGAATGCGATTAGGCACTGTACAGCCCCAGAAAAAAATATAAGGGTTTCTCGATCGCCTATAATAACTCATATTTTTGAGTTTTGATATTGCTTCTTGACTCGCAACACTTCTGGGTTTTCATTTAAATACTTCTCAAATTATGTTTACATTCAGGATGGCCATTTTTCTTCACTGTTTTACAGACGACTAAGAACCTCACTACAAATAGGCAAAATCATGAGTTATTAGCAACGTCACTGAGTTAATATAGCAGAAGGAAGAAGGAAGAAGGAAGAAGGAAGAAGGAAGAAGCAATAAAATCAATCATTTCAGCCATTAACAACTTCCTAACCGTCTTGTCGGTTGCTATAAATAACGCTTCGCGGTTTTCCGTTAAAGAATTCCAAAACTCTGTTTGCACTCAGAAATAAGAGTTTGTATTTACTGGTTTAGAGAGGACTGAAGTCCTCACTAAAAACCTGGTAAATCCTTCATTTTCTAGAACTTGAGTGAGTTAATAAAGCCTGTTGAATTTTGTCTAACAATTGTGCTGCCGATAAGGAAGAAGGCAAAATTTTGGCAGATACTTCTTGCAGTAGAAAGTCGATCGCCTCGGATTCCGAATTTACAGCAGACCGATAATCCCAGACTAAAATTGGCAGTTTTACTGCCATTTGCCGCAGGTTTGATAGGGCCTGCAGCATAGCGGTTGATTCTGAGGGGGCATCTCGCAAGCACAGCAAAACTAAGTCAACGCTTTGATATTGCAACTGCTGCAAAACTTCTGTCCAGCACGGGGCGATCGACCCTCGAAATCCTGCGGTTTGGATGTACTGAATCAAAGCTTGAAAGTTGGGAGTAGAAAAGCGGGAATTGGGGAGGGGAATGTCGGCATTTGTCGATCGAGCGCAATGTTCCAATTCTTCCGTCGGGTTCCCCCCAGAAGAGGAGTGCAAATCGGGTAAAGTCGAAATGTCAGCAAATAAAATGCTGGGCTTCCAACTCATACCCGCAGCAACTTGAATCACTTGCCACAAAGCACTTGGCATTAACCCGGTAGGTGAAGTTTCACTGTCGTCGGGACTGCTAGTGGCTAAACAGGGAAATACCGACAATCCTTTGACTTTATTTGCCAGTTGTGTAGTTCGGGAGTCTAAAGTCACCAAGGGGAGAGAACCCAAATTTCGAGACCGACTTAACTGTTCGATAAAAGCTAAGGGGTTTTGCAGTTGACTTGTACCATCCAAGACGATCGCGTCGGGCCGCCAAATTCTGGCCACGAGTTCTGCTTGGCCGAGGTCGTCTGCTTCTAAAACCCGGCAGTAGTTGGGGTTGAGCAGTAAAGCGGAACCTTGAGACGAACTGTTTTGCGGGCTGAGCCACAACACGGTTAAAGGACTCCTTACTTTGGGGCTACTAGCATTACTGTGACCGATCAAGTCTGCCAGCAGCCGCCGCAAAGCGGGTTCTTCCACCGGCAAGCTCAAAAAGCCTTCGGCCCTGTTGACACTGGCCCGTTCTTTTTCGCCTCTGGTGGCTGTGACGATCGCCGGAATCGATCGGGTATCCGGGTCACTCTTGAGCAGCGTTAGCACGTCCCAACCCGACAGCAGTGGCAGCAGCGGGTTGAGGAAAATCGCTTCGGGACTGAACCTGCGAGCTTTTTCCAGCGCTTCGGTGCCGGAACGGGCGACTATTACTTGGTAGCCCAAACCTGAGATGACGTTGGTTAAATCTTCGATATATTTGGGAACTGCTTCGACTATTAATACTAAACGAGAGCGAGAATTGGCGGTCAGAGTCGGATATTGGGGTTTTAATAATTCTTCCTCAGCAGCTCCCGGTGCCGAGGCTTCTTCGCTGCTGTTTCCCGGAGGATTTGGTGGCAGCAGCAGGGTAAATTGAGAGCCTTGGTTTTCGGAGGAAATAAACGAAACGTCTCCGCCGTGGAGCCGAGCTAGGCGTTGAGTCAGTACCAGTCCCAGTCCGGTTCCTTGAAAGCGCCTGGTGAGGGGGCTTTCAAGCTGTTGGAATTTCTGAAATATCAGGTGCTGTTTGTCGGCGGGGATGCCGATGCCAGTGTCCCAAACTGTGAATGCGAGCCAGCCTTCCCAAACATTTACTTTCAATCCGATTTTGCCGCCGAGTTCGGTGAATTTTAGGGCATTGGAAAGGAGGTTAACCAGCATTTGCCGCAACCGCAGTTCGTCGGCAATTAAGTGGCTCAGTCCCGGTTCTATTTCGAGTGTAAATTCTATTTGGGCGGAGGGTTCTGCGTTTGCTGTACCGTCCGTTTTGCTCGCGCCTGGAGGATTTTTTTCTTCTTGCTGTTGCAGTTGTTTTGCTTGTTCAAAGGCTCTTTGGCAGGTTGATGCTATTTCGACCGGTTCGGGAATTAGTTCTAGCTGACCGGTTTCCATCCTGGTCAAGTCTAAAATATCGTTAACTATTGTCATCAAATGCCGCCCGCTTTTATGGATTAGTTTGGCGTAGCGTGTTTGGCGATCGTTGAGTTCTCCGATCAATTTATCTTTGAGGAGGCTGGACAAACCGAGGACGGCGGTGAGCGGGGTTTTTAGTTCGTGGCTGATGCAGGATAAAAATTCGTCTTTTAGTCGGTTGAGGTGGATTAAATCTGCGTTTTTCGCTGCTAATTCTTTGGCGACTAAATGTTCTTCGGTGACATCTTGTCCCATTACTAAAATTAGCTTGTCTGAGAGCGGCTGTTTGACAAATTGCCAGATCCGTTCTTGATCTTTTTGTACGGGGCAGTCGCAAATATAGGTATCTGGTTTGCCGGCGGTGGGGCACCAAGCTGGAGCGGTTAAGGTTGAGGGGGAGGCGGCGGCGTACAAGGGCAGCGGGCAACTGGTGGCTGCGGTTGAATCACGCGCGGCGAAGCTATCCCGCAGGGAATCGCCCGATCTACTTGCTCCTACTAGGCTCCTGCATTCTTTGGTGATGGCCTCTAACTGCACGCTCTTGTATTCGCTTGTTAAATGGCTTGGTTTGCGGGGCGAGTTTTTACCCAAATTTGCTGCTGGTTCTGGAACGGGTTCTGGGCCTGCTCCCAGCAAAATCCGCCACGCTGCGTTTTGGCTGACTATTTGTGCGGTAGGGGTTTGCAATCTCAGAGGCAGGGGGAGTTTTTCTAGGAGTTGGACTAGGGATTTCAGGTTTTCCGAAGGTTTCAATCCTGCTTCTAGAAAGCGCACTTGAGCGTCTATGGCCGTGGCGATGGCTTCGGAAACTGGTCTTAATTCGATTTCTTTGACGGCTGTTGCCTGCTCTGTGAGGCTACAGAGCGAGCTGCTGTTAAGTGCGGCGAATTGCAGCAGGCTCAGGCTGTCTAGCATTCCTAAAAATTGACCACTGGCATCTGTGAGGGCGATCGGGCTGTTTGATGAAATGCCGGCGGTTTGGCGGTTTGACCGGGCTGGGGTGTTCTGTTCCTCTGTTTGCAGGTACTGCCAGAATTCGCTGACGCTCATAGCGGCGGGTAATGCCCTGACTGGTTCGATCGCGATCGAGCTTTCTGACAAAGGTTGCTGCCCGTCGTTTGTGCGATCGGCTCCCCAAGCCCAAAGGCTGCGGAGGTATACTAATCCCAGCGGCTGTAGCTGTTCGTTGACTACTGCGACTCGATCGCAGTTGCAGGAGCTGAAAATTGACTGCAGCGATGCTAGCGCACCCGTTTGGAGGCACAGGGGCACTGGCTCGATAAAATTTTTGAGACTGGGGGTGGTGAGTGGCATAACAAACCTGAGAGTCTGCTCGCGAGAGCAGTAATATTTTTGATGCTCAATGTAGCTGCGAATTTCTGTATCTTATTTGTTTTATATCAGTTCGCTATTAGGCTCGGTACCCGCACCAAGACCGGGGAGTTCGATGCCTACGCCTGATTTGAGGCGACTAGCAATTATTTTAAGGCTTAAGCTTAATTGCAGAAATCACGCTCAGGGTGCTTGACACAAAAACCACGGAGTACACTTTGATTCTTCCTCTGGTAGAAGCGCATCACTTATTTTGCGGTTAAGATTGGTTAAAATAAATATTGAGATGATTGTTAAAATGTTAAGTTTTTTGTAAAGGAGATATCAACTCTGAGCGATCCAGCACTTTCAGGCAACTTAGGTGGTGCACCTACAGCTTTGCTTCCTCAACTGTCTATCGGTATTTTTGTCCACTCTAAGGAAATCGCAGCCTCTGCGATCGAGCTTTTGAGAGGCGAACGCTATACTTTAACGCACCTTAAGTCGTCAGTGGAGCTTTTCGGGTTCATTAAGCACAATTATCACCTTGATTGTTTGGTTTTGGAGGTGGATGGGGATCTGCGATCGCTTCTGGGCAAGCTCCAAGAACGATCGCTATTTTTGCCGGCTGTGATTTTTTCGCCTCACGCGCAGGTAGATGGCAAGCCCGAAGCACCATATTCAGATGGTTTTGAGGCTGCTGCCAGTACCGCCGCCAACAAGAGTCAAGACGAAAGCTGTGCTTTTTTTTATCACCCTGCTGAGGTGCAACTGGCAATCGCTCGATCGAACGAAATAGCTGCAGGTATCGATCAGGCGATCGCACAATTTCTCAAACTTTCAACTCCGGTTCCTGTCAATTACCAATCCGTAACGGTCGATGCGACAGCCCAATTGACTGCTCAAAGTTTGCTCAGCCGACAGCAGCGGCGGCTGGCGGAAAAATTACGGGAGCGATTAGGATACTTAGGTGTGTATTATAAAAGAAATTCCCAGATTTTTTTAAGAAATCTGTCGGGACCTGAGAAGCAAAAGTTTTTGGAGCAACTCAAGTTAAGTTATCGCGACATCGTTTTGAATTATTTTTCTCAAGATGCTGCGGTCAACAATCAAATAGATGAATTTGTGAATTTGGCTTTTTTTGCTGACGTTCCCGTGACTCAAATTGTAGAAATTCACATGGAATTGATGGACGAGTTTGCTAAACAGCTAAAATTAGAAGGGCGCAGCGAGGAAATATTGCTTGATTACCGTTTGACCCTGATTGACGCGATCGCTCATATGTGCGAGATGTATCGGCGATCGATTCCGAAAGAGACATATCAAAGTAGAATGTAGAACGGATTCGGCCTAATTTAAGAAAGAAAAGGTAGAAAGTAGAATCTAACAAAAAAGAAAGGAGCCGAGAAACGACCGCGCGAGCGCGAGGCGGAAAATATTATAAAATAACAAAGAACAGCGGATTTAAGACAAATAACAACTACAACTAACATCTGACAACTAATACTCAACATTTAAAAAAGTTCATGAGTCCTCTGAAGAAAACCTACGTTCTGAAGCTGTACGTTGCGGGGAATACTCCCAACTCAGTGCGAGCTTTGAAAACCCTAAAGGACATCCTAGAACAAGAATTTCAAGGAGTCTACGCGCTGAAAGTCATAGATGTTCTCAAAAATCCTCAGCTAGCAGAAGAGGACAAAATATTGGCAACCCCGACGCTGGCCAAAATCCTGCCGCCGCCGGTGCGAAAAATTATTGGCGATTTGTCCGATCGTGAGAAAGTTCTGATAGGATTAGATTTGCTCTATGAAGAACTTCGCGAAGAAGACCTGAATTCATAAGATAATCAGGTGAGAGTCAGTCAATTTTTGATTTGAGACTTCGGTTTGGCGTGAAACGTTCGGCGAGCGCGAGCGTCGAAGCGTCGAGTCGCGCTCAGTCGAACGATTTTAGATTTTAGATTTACTCAACAGATGAATCTGGGAGGTTGAAAAAAAGTCTAAAATTTTTATCTTTCCACGACAAGAGTACGTGGCACGGTATCGGTTTTTGGGCGGGGTCATTAGTCAGCAGTTAGCAGTCATTAGTTATTGAGCATGAGCCAAAACTAAAAGCTGGGTACAAAGACTCATGATCGGCGGTTAATGAGTGACAACTAAAGAATACTGAGAGTTGACAAAAATCGACATGAATGAAATTAGTCAAACGGTTCAACGAAAAGGATTGGTAACGCCAGGAGTTGAAAAAATTCGCACGATGATTGAGGGTTTCGATGACATCAGTCACGGCGGAATGCCACTCGGCAGAACCACCCTAGTCAGCGGCACGTCAGGAACGGGAAAAACTTTATTTGCCGTACAGTTTCTTTATAACGGAATTACCCATTTTGACGAAGCTGGAGTGTTCGTAACTTTTGAAGAATCTCCCACAGATATTATTAAAAATGCTTGCAGTTTCGGTTGGGATCTGGCACAGTTAATCGAGGAAGGCAAGCTATTTATTTTGGACGCTTCTCCCGATCCGGAAGGTCAAGATATCGTAGGAAATTTTGATTTATCAGCCTTAATCGAGCGAATTCAGTACGCCATTCGTAAGTACAAAGCCAAGCGGGTTTCAATAGATTCGGTGACAGCCGTATTTCAGCAGTACGATGCTGCATCGGTGGTACGCCGAGAAATTTTTCGCTTAGTTGCGCGCCTCAAACAAGTAGGAGCAACTACAGTTATGACTACGGAACGGGTGGAAGAATACGGCCCGGTGGCGCGGTTTGGGGTGGAAGAGTTTGTGTCGGATAATGTAGTGATTGTTCGCAACGTTTTGGAAGGGGAACGCCGCCGCCGCACCATGGAAATTTTGAAGTTGCGCGGTACAACTCACATGAAGGGCGAATATCCTTTTACTATGACTAATGACGGAATTAATATTTTCCCCTTGGGGGCGATGCGATTAACTCAAAAATCTTCAAACGTGCGGGTTTCTTCCGGCGATAAAACTCTCGACGAGATGTGCGGTGGCGGTTTTTTCAAAGACTCGATTATTTTGGCTACGGGTGCAACGGGAACAGGCAAAACGCTATTGGTGAGCAAGTTCTTGCAGAATGCTTGTATGAACGGCAATCGGGCGCTGCTTTTTGCCTATGAAGAGTCGCGGGCCCAGTTGTTCCGCAATGCTTATTCTTGGGGCATTGATTTTGAGGAAATGGAAGAGAAAGGACTGCTGAAGCTGCTGTGCACTTACCCGGAATCGGCGGGTTTGGAAGACCACTTGCAGAGTATTAAATCAGAAATTGCTGAGTTCAAACCTTCTCGAATTGCTATAGACTCGCTGTCAGCGTTAGCTAGGGGTGTCAGCAATAATGCTTTCAGGCAATTTGTGATCGGAGTGACAGGTTTTGCGAAGCAGGAAGAAATAACCGGGTTTTTCACGAATACAAGCGACCAGTTTATGGGTTCTCATTCGATTACGGACTCTCATATTTCTACGATTACTGACACGATTATCATGCTGCAGTATGTAGAGATTCGAGGAGAAATGTCGCGGGCAATTAATGTATTTAAGATGCGCGGTTCGTGGCACGACAAAGGAATTCGAGAATACACGATTACTGAAAGAGGGCCGCAAATTAAAGATTCGTTTAGTGGTTACGAACGGATTATCAGCGGTTCTCCTAGTCGGATTACGATTAATGAGAAGAGTGAGCTATCGCGGATTCTCCAGGGTGTGCAAGGTCAAGACGATGAGGATATTTGAGAGTTAGCAGTGATTGGTCGTTAAAAGTAGGTTGGGTTGAGCTAGGAAACCCAACTTTTTTAATTTGAGGAGTTTGTGAAGATTTATAGCAACCGCGAAAATGTTTGGGAGGTTATTAATTGCTGAAATATGAGCTTTTATGGCCTTCTTCATCAGCGCCTTTTGCTATAGCAATCCCACTCAATAGGTTGTGGTAAAAATGTAGGGTAAGTTGTTGTTCCTCTAAATTGTATATTTCAATGACATCTCAAAAAGCATAAAATCCTCTCTCTACTCGATTTGTAAACAGGTAGCCTTGCTGGTGTTAAAGTTATAGTAGGAGGTCATTCTCCTGAACTAGGTGGGGTTACTCCCGATCATCGATGTATTCCCATCGCCGAAAAAACTGGATTGATTTCGCCCGAAGAACACATGGGTTTTAGAGTAAGCTTGCTGGCAATATCAGCAGTGGCTAGCAGCAGGACTAATTCTGCCTAATATCGGGTTGAATCTCTCGGCACGTCAACTCAGCCAACCGACTTTAATCGCTAAGAGCGATCGCATTATTGAGTGTAATGATATGAAGCCAAAATATCTATAGCTAGAGATTACGGGAACGGAAATGATTCTTAATGTTGACATTGCCTACAATCTTTTGAGCCAATTATCGAAGCGTGGCACTGGGATTTTTGTCTATGATTTGGGGGACTGGCTATGCTGCTTTTAACAACCTGAAAAATTTTCCGGTTAATTCGCTCAAAATTGATCGCTCATTTGTCCGCGATTTAGCCAGCGATCCGAGCGATAGCTCAATTGCCAAAACCATAGTTGCAATCCCAGATGGCTTAAATCTGAGCATAATTGCCGAAGGAATGGAAACCCCAGCGAAATGGGAATAGTTACAAGCGATCGCCGAGGAAATCGGGCAGCGTTATATGTTGAGGAATCCGGTCATTGCTGAGTTTGCTATTCATTTAATCCGACATCCTGAATTGTTGTCTACCACTATGTGGGATCAGCAATCCTCCCTCATGAAAGGGCGCAAAAGTCTTATAATTAATTTAATTCTCGTGTCGCTCAAATGACTAAAAAAATTTTCTTACGGAATAATATCAAAGTGTTTGGACAAGGCACCCAGACAATGATGTTTGCTCATGGATTTGGGTGCGATCAAAATATGTGGCGTTTCGTAACACCGGCCTTCGAGAAGGACTACAAAATCATCCTATTTGATTATGTAGGTTCGGGACAGTCTGATATTAGTGCCTACAGTTATGAACGGTACAGCGACCTCAATGGCTATGTTCAGGATGTCCTCGATATCTGTGAAGAATTAGCATTGACGGATGTGATTTTTGTCGGTCATTCTGTCAGCAGTATGATCGGCCTTCTGTCCTCAATGCAACCTCCTAATTACTTTGATCGCCTGATTCTCCTAGGGCCTTCACCCTGCTACATCAATGATTTACCAAATTATTACGGAGGGTTTGAGCGCAAAGATATTGAGGATCTCCTCGATATCATGGAGAAAAATTACATTGGTTGGGCAAGCTTTCTGGCGCCAATGGTGATGCAGAATCAGGATCGTCCTGAGTTAAGTGAGGAACTTGAGACAAGTTTTTGCTCCACAGATCCGGTGATTGCAAGTCGCTTTGCCGAGGTAACTTTTTACTCTGACAATCGCAGTGATTTACCCAAGGTATCAGTACCTTCACTGATATTGCAATGTGCTGATGACGTGATTGCTCCCACCGAGGTAGGGGATTACCTTCAGCACCACCTACCTAAAAGTACGCTACGGCTGATGAAAGCTACGGGACATTGCCCGCACCTAAGTCATCCACAAGAGACGATCGAGGTGATTAAGGAGTATTTGAGTGTACCTCATACTACCTGATTTGTATGGCAAACATGACCTACCAGATAGACGAGCTACTCAACACGTCACCCTGTGGATTCCTCTCGTTTGCTGACGATGGTACGATCGTAATGGTCAACGCCACATTACTGCAATTACTCGGATACGAAACCGATGAACTGCGGGAACGGAAAATGGACTCCATTCTGCCAATGGCCAGCCGGATTTTTTTTCAAACCCATTTCTTCCCCCTGTTGAAGCTCGACGGTAAAGTAGAAGAAATTTACTTCTCATTAAGGTCAAAGCAGGGCAGTGATATACCCATGCTGATCAACGCTGTGCGTCGGAATCAGGGAGGAAACTTCGTCAACAACTGTATCTTGCTCTGTATCCGCCAGCGTATCCTATACGAAGGTGAAATTATTAAAGCAAAAAAAGCAGCAGAGGCAGCTATTCTCGCCCAAAAACAAGCAGAAATCGCTCTGCGGAAACAGTACAACAAGGCGATATTACTTCAAGAAATTACTCAACACATCCGTCAATCTCTTGATTTGTCTACAATTTTTGAGATTGCTTCGCAGGAGATTCGCCTGTTTCTTGATGCCGAGCGCGTCGGCATATTTAAGTTCGATCCTGACAGTAATTTTGGATATGGTGAGTTTGTTTCAGAATCCGTAGGCGAAGGATGTAAATTGGTAAGCAGAAATCTCTTGAACGACCAGTGTGGTGGTGAACAAGATCCTGATTCATATAAAGAATGGAGAATGCAGGTAGTTGAAGATATCCATAATATTGACCTTCAACACTGTTACCGCGCTCTTTGGAAACAATTTCCGGTTCGGGCTAATTTAGTTGCGCCACTGCTCAATGCAAAAGATTTGTGGGGGTTGTTATGTATTCATCAATGTTCTGCTCCTCGGCAATGGGAAGAATTTGAAGTAGACCTTGTTAAACAGATTGCTAATCATTTAGCGATTGCCATTCAACAAGCGGATATTTTTCAGAAGTTGCAGAAGGAATTGGCAGAAAGGCAGCAGGCCCAAGCGCGCATGAGAGAAATTAATCAACAACTGGCACTCTCTAACGAAGAACTAGCCCGCGCGACTCACCTCTTAGAACAAGTGGTAAATATTGATGGGTTGACTCAAATTGCTAATCGCCGCTGTTTTAATGACCGGTTAGAGCATGAATGGCAGCGGCTACACCGGGAACAAAAACCTATTTCTCTTTTGTTATTTGATGTGGATTATTTCAAACGTTATAATGATTGCTACGGTCATCAAATGGGGGATGATTGCCTGTTCAAACTTGCTCAGACTGTGCAAGAAGTGGTCTACCGTCCGGCGGATTTAGTGGCGCGTTACGGCGGGGAAGAATTTGCCATCATTTTGCCGAATACTGATATTGAAGGAGCGAGTTCTGTGGCCCAACGGATTCACGCTGCTATTCAAGCTTTACATATTCCTCACAAAACCTCTGATGTGAGCGATGTAGTTACTATTAGTATGGGGATCGCCAACTTGATTCCGATTTCGGAACTATCATCGGCTGACTTGATTGCGATCGCCGATCGTTCACTATACCGTGCCAAGCAACAGGGGCGCAATCAGTCCGCGACCTGCGACTACAGTGGCGATTCGATTTTTGACACTGATGCTTAAATCACAATAATTGAGACCGAGGACAAAAATTTGTCCCTGGTCTCTCAAAATCAGTCATTTTATAAATTTAAATGAGCACGGAGGGATTTGAACCCCCGACCCTCAGGACCGGAACCTGATGCTCTATCCACTGAGCTACGTGCCCTTGACTATTTAGAGTATAACACGTCTTGCGGAAAATGGCGAGTGCCGATCGCAAATTTCCTGGCCGGCCTCCAAACCCCTTGACCCCTGGTGGTTAAACTCGCCCGCGCGATCAAATATCAGGCTGTTCTCGAAGCCAAAGACTGCAACTTTTACCTAAATGGTAACAATAATACGACAATGGGTAAAATAATAGACTTTAATCGAGCAAACATTAGGTTTACATTCGATGGGGGTTGAGCATCTACCATAGCTAAAATAGCCCGCATCCATTCCTCCTAGCTAAGCGGCAGTAAATAAATGGTGCTGCTATTAAGACCAGTTGTGCAAATACGGTTCTAGACTAAGTTCACCAAACCTCTCAATTTTATGGTTTCTAAAATTTTAGACAAATTACCGCTGCGAACTGTTCTCATAGTTCCATTTATACTGCAAATCCTGGGAGCCGTAGGACTCGTAGGATATCTGTCTTTTAGAAACGGACAAAAAGCAGTTAATAACCTCGCCAGTCAGTTAATGAGCGAGGTGAGCTTGCGTGTCGAGCAAAACCTGCAAGTTTACCTGACAACTCCCCATCAAATCAATCAAACCAAGCTGGATGCTGTCAAGCTCGGCTTGTTAAAGATGGAAAACTTATCAGCTTGGGAGAAATATCTTTTGCGGCAAGTACAATTATATCCATATATCAATTTTACCTCAGTTGGCAACAATAAGGGAGATTATAGATCCGGTGAACAACTGTCTAACGGCTCCCGAATGATTAATGTGATAGAAACATCTACTGGGTTAAATTTTTATTCTTATAATACCAACCAGCGAGGCGATCGCACTACAGTTGCCACCATTGTCAAAAACTTTGACAATAGGCAAAATACTGCGTATAAAAGTGCCGTAAAAGCCGGCAAACTTACTTGGAGTTTGGTTTATGTTTCCTTGCTAGAGCCGACCTTAATTATCAGCGCTCTCCAACCCGTATACAGCGACAAAAATCAGCTAGAAGGAGTCTTATTTACTGCCTTGCGTCTCGACCATCTTGGGAGATTTCTTAACAGTCTCAAAGTTGGCAAATCCGGTCAAACATTTATTATAGATCGCCAGGGTACTTTGTTAGCAACTTCCACAACAGAAAAACCGTTTCGCAGTAAAGGTAATGAAAGACAATTGTTTAAAGTAGAAGAAAGCAGCAACCATTTTACTCGATCGACAGCTAAATATTTGACGACAAAATTTACAAAATTAGACCAAATTAAAAAATCCGAGCTATTGAGCTTTGAAATAGATAACAAGCGACAATTTTTAAAAGTCTTGCCGTTCCAAGACGGCAAAGGTTTAGACTGGGTGATTGTTGTAGTTGTTCCCGAAGCAGATTTCACCAAAGAAATCGATGCCAATACCCGCACAGCGGTTTTGCTTTGTTTCGCAGCTTTAGGAGTAGCTGTGGTGATTGGTATTCTGACTTCTCAGTGGGTGACAAATCCTATTTTGAGCTTAAATACAGCAGCCAAAAATATTGCTAAAGGTGAATGGAATAAAACAGTAGAAACTGAACGCTCCGACGAATTGGGGGAATTAGCCAAGTCATTTAACAGCATGGCTCAACAACTGCAACAATCTTTTGAAACTTTAGAACAACGAGTGCAAGAGCGGACGGCAGAATTGGCTGTAGCTAAAGACAAAGCGGAAGTGGCAAACCAAGCTAAAAGTACCTTTCTTGCTAATATGAGCCACGAATTGCGATCGCCTCTCAATGCAATTCTCGGTTTTTCCCAACTGATGACTCGCAGCCAAACTCTATCCCCAGAACATCAAGAAAATATTAGCATAATTAGGAGCAGCGGAGAACACCTCCTTACCCTGATTAATAACGTGCTGGATTTATCTAAAATTGAATCGGGGCGCACCACCCTAAATCCCAAAAAAATCGACCTCTATCGCCTGCTTAATGACTTGGAAGATATGTTTCAACTCAAAGCATATGACAAGCACTTGCAGTTGGTTTTTGAGCGCAGTCCCGATGTGCCACAATACGTAGAAACGGACGATTTAAAATTGAGGCAAATTTTAATTAATCTGCTAAATAACTCTCTTAAATTTACCGAGGATGGCGGTGCATGGGTCAGAGTTAGCAAGCAGTCGTCAGGCATAAATCAGCAGGCAGAAGGGGGAAATGTTGCTCAATCGGAAGTATCAACAAATACTGAAGTTTTTGCCATTAATGGTATTAAAATATCTCAAGTAAGTCAGTCGAACAACCAGATCATTTCAACCCCAAATGACTATTCAGCTTCTACCTCTTCCTTCTTCCTTCATTTTGAAGTCGAGGATACTGGGCCCGGTATTGCTACCAATGAATTAGACGATCTTTTTGAACCTTTCGTGCAAACCAAGACAGGCAAGGATTCGCAAGAAGGTACCGGCTTGGGATTGCCAATCAGTCGCAAATTTGTGGAATTAATGGGGGGTGAAATGAGTGTCTTTTCTGCTGTTGGTAAGGGAACTAATTTTAAGTTCGACATTCAAGTTATTGCGGTCGATGCGGCTGATATTGAAAGCCCAAAACCGAGCCGGAATGTTATAGGCCTGGTTCCCAGCCAACACACCTATCGAATTTTGATAGTAGACGATAAACCGCTCAACCGCCAACTGTTAATTAAAATCCTCTCTCCTTTGGGTTTTGAACTAAAAGAAGCTAATAACGGCCAAGAAGCTATTGAGATTTCGGATAGTTGGGAACCGCATCTAATTTGGATGGACATGAGAATGCCTGTGATGGACGGCTACGAAGCGACGCAATATATTAAAAGCACTATTAAAGGTCAAGCTACTGCGATTATTGCGCTGACAGCGAGCGTTTTGGAGGAAGAACGGGCAGTTATTTTATCGGCGGGCTGCGATGCTTTTATGAGGAAGCCTTTCCGGGAAGCCGATATTTTTGATGCTATGCATAAACATATCGGAGTGCGCTATATTTATGAAGATCCGGGTCAAGCTAATTTATCGGCTCTCAAAGAGGGCGATCGCGCAATGACTGCGGCTGATTTCGTGAAATTACCTGAGTCGCTGGTAGCTAATTTAAAGTTAGCTATACTGAATGCAGATATGGATTTAATTGATAGCTTGGTCGATGAAATTCGATTAAAGGATGCAGTAACGGCAGGTGCGATCGCAACTTGTATAGAAAATTTTGAGTACGACAAAGTTTTAAAGTTAATATCTCAAACAATATCACATGAATAACGACCTTCCTAGGACCGATCGCGGTAATATTTTAGTAGTTGACGACACCCCAGCTAATTTGCGACTGCTAGCCGGAATTTTGAATGGCAAGGGCTATAAAGTCCGCCCTGTACCTAGCGGCGAGTTAGCGCTTTCGGCGGCCAAAGGTATGCCTCCTGATTTAATTTTGCTGGATATTATGATGCCCGAAATGAATGGGTATGAAGTTTGCCAAAATATCAAAGCTGATGAACGAACTTGCGACATACCGGTAATTTTTATTAGCGCAATTAATGACGTACTTGATAAGGTCAAAGCCTTTGCTGTGGGTGGGGTAGATTATATTACCAAGCCTTTTCAGGTGGAAGAGGTGTTAGTGAGGGTAGAAACCCATTTAGCTATGTGCCAGTTGCGAAAAAAACTCCAACAGAAAAACAATGAACTTACAGTTACTTTAGACCAACTGCAAGCTACTCAGAATCAATTAGTGCAATCGGAAAAAATGGCCGCATTAGGGCAACTAATTGCAGGCATTGCTCACGAAATCAATACGCCGTTGGGGGCGATTCGGTCGTCTATTGGAAATATTACCAGCTTTTTGGATAACAATCTCGAAAGTTTGCCAGTTTTTTTTAAAGAACTGTCAGCCGAACGCCAGCAAGATTTCTTGCGTTTGATGTACAGTTCTAGTCAACAAAATTACTCTTTATCTACTCGAGAAAAACGGGTATTGAAAAAAGGCGTGAAGCAGCAACTCGATTCGGAAGGCATTGACAATTCTGACAGCATTGCTAGCATTTTAGTCAATATCGGATTACAAGGAAATTTGCAAGAATTCTTGTCGTTGCTCAAAGATCCTGACAGCGAAAATATTATCAAAACAGCCTACGACTTTGCTAGCATTCACAGAAGCGCCCGAACCATTGCTACCGCTACTGAGCGCGCTGCCAAAGTCGTCTTTGCCCTGAAAAATTATGCGCGTTACGATGTAAATGGGGAAAAAATACAAGTGAATATTACGGATGGAATTGAAACTGTATTAACTCTTTATCAAAACCAAATCAAGCAGGGTGTGGAAATTGTCAGAAACTATCAAGATCAATTGCCTGTGGTACTGTGTTATCCCGACGAACTCAATCAAGTTTGGACAAATTTAATTCACAATTCCTTACAAGCGATGGGCAATCAAGGAACTTTAACAATTGACGCGGTACAACAAGATACCAGCGTCTTGGTAAAAATTATTGACAGCGGTAAGGGGATTCAACCAGAGATTATTCCGAAAATTTTTGAGCCTTTTTTTACCACCAAACCTGCGGGAGAAGGCAGCGGGTTGGGACTGGATATTGCCAAGAAAATAATTGACAAACATCAGGGTAAAATTGATGTGGAGTCGATGCCCGGTAAAACAGCATTTACCGTGTCTTTGCCGATTAATTTAACTGAGTAGGTAAAGCGCCAGAGGCTGAAGTCTGGGGCTAAAATTTGCAGTCTACCCGCGCAGAATGTAGAATTTGGAAAACGGTGTACTGCCCATGCGGGTTCACCCTGCCATACTAAAGAAGGAAACTAGCGATGTCTAAATCAGCAATTTTGTGTGTGGACGATGAAGTAGGAGTGTTGGAAAGTCTGGAAATTGAACTGCAACAGGCATTTAACGGTAAATATCTTTGCGAATTTGCTGAAAGTGCTGCCGAAGCTCTGGAAATTATTGAAGAGCTATGTGAAGATGAGGTTAACATTTTAGTAATTGTCTCTGATTGGTTGATGCCGGGAATGAAAGGAGATGAGTTGCTGATTAAAATTCATCAAAAATATCCGCAAATTGTGACAGTGATGCTGACAGGACAAGCCGACAAAGAAGCAATCGAACGCACAAAAAATCAAGCAAATCTTCATGCTTTCATAGAAAAACCTTGGCGAAATCAAGAATTAATTGAAGCGATTAAGTCTGGTCTAGCAAATTTATGAGAAAACCAGTAATTATTTGTGTCGATGATGAGCAGACTATACTCGATAGTCTGGAAATAGACCTGCTGAAAGCTTTTGAAGATAAATATTTAATTGAAACGGCCCAAAGTGGCGAAGAAGCTTTAGAGTTGCTGGCAGAACTTTTAGCAGAACAGTATGAAGTTCCTGTGGTTATTTCCGATCATATCATGCCTAGTATGAAAGGAGACGAACTATTAAGGAGCGTTCATGCTATCTCGCCGAACTGTCTCAAGATCATGCTGACAGGGCAGGCTGATTTGGAGGCGGTAGCCAATGCTATTAACTATGCTAAATTGTACCGATATATACCTAAACCTTGGCAAGGTGATGACTTAAAATTAACTGTCACTGAGGCAATATATAGATATTTTCAAGATAAACAATTAGCTGAAAAACAAATAGAACTTCAGGAAATGAATCAGGAGTTGGTAAAATTAAACCGCAGGCAGGCCATGCTGATTGCCAAACTCCATGAAAACGAAAGTCGCTTGACGCAATATCTAGAAGCTATGCCATTGGGCGTGTGTGTACTTGATGCAAACGGGCAATCTTTCTACGCTAACCAGAAAGCGCGGGATATATTTGGCAAAGGCACTGTGCCGCATATTAATTCAGAGCAAAAAGCAGCAATTTATCAATTCTATAAAACCGGAACTAATCAGAGATGCCCCGTGGAAGAATTGCCAATTATGCGGGCACTTCGGGGCGAAAATGTGCGGACTGAGGGTGTAGAAATTCGTACAGCTAATAAGATTATTCCTGTAGAGAGTTGGGCGACTCCAATTTATGATTCTACAGGCGACATTTCCTATGCAATTATTGCTTTTAGTGACATAACTGAACGCAAGGAAGCTGAAGTGGCGCTAATTCAAGCTGAAGAGAAGTATCGCGGGATATTTGAAAATGCTCTAGAAGGTATTTTTCAGACGACGCCGGACGGACATTTTATCAGTGCGAATCCTGCTCTGGCGGAAATTTACGGCTACGATTCCGCGTCAGAATTGATAGAAAGTATTAATGATATTCAGCAGCAATTATATGTGAAACCGAACCGCCGTCAAGAGTTTCTGGCGCTGATGAAACAGCATGGTACTCTGTGTGAGTTTGAGTCTCAGATTTACTGTCGAGATGGCAGCATTATCTGGATTTCTGAGTATGCGCGCACAGTTTATGATGCTAACGGTGAAGTGCTTTACTATCAAGGTTTTGCTAAGGATATTAGTTTGCAAAGACAGGTGGAAGTGGAACGAATCAGGTTTACTAATGATTTAGAAAAAGCTTTGGCAGCTCAAGAAAAGTTAAATGAGGCACTGTCAGAAAGCAAAAGCCGATTGACTCAATTCCTGGAAGCGATGCCGGTGGGAATATTTGTTGTGGATGGTAAGGGTAAACCTTTTTACATGAATTCTTGGGGCGAAAGGATACTAGCCCAAGGTTTAATTTTTGATGGATGTACTGACCAATTCCCTGAAGCTTATCATTTTTACGACGCTGGAACTAATCAATTGTATCCGAGGGATAGCCAACCGATTGTTCGGGCGTTGCGGGGAGAATTTGTGCGTATGGACGATCTAGAAGTTCATGGGTCGGATCGGATTGTGCCGATCGAGGTTTGGGCGACTCCAATCTACGACGAACGGAAAAACATAGTTTACGCGATCGCAGCTTTTCAAGACATCACAGAACGTCTAGAGGTTGAAACCGAGCGCCGCCAATTCACAGACGAGTTACAAAAAGCTTTAGCAGCGGAAGAAAAATTAACAGATGCTTACGGGCGATTTGTGCCGCACGAATTTCTCCACTTTCTGGGATATGAAAGTATTCTGGAAGTCAAATTAGGCGATCAGGTACAAAAAGAAATGTCGGTACTGTTTTCAGATATCCGTGATTTCACTTCTCTTTCGGAAAGGATGAATCCCGAAGAGAATTTCCAATTTATTAATGGTTATTTGTCGCGCATGGAACCAGCAATTACTGACAATTTTGGTTTTATTGATAAATACATTGGCGATGCGATTATGGCGCTGTTTGATGGCAGTGCGGACCATGCTGTGAAAGCTGGAATTGCAATGCTACAAGAGCTTAACGAGTATAATATTAGTCGTAATCAGGTCGGTTCCCCGCCGCTGCAAATTGGCATAGGAATCAATACGGGTTCTTTGATGTTAGGCACGGTGGGCGGCCAAAGTCGGATGGACAGCACGGTGATTAGCGATGCGGTAAACTTAGCATCCCGCGTGGAAAATTTGACGAAAGAGTATGAAGTTTCGATGTTAATTACTCACAATACTTTTATACAGTTAAACGATTTTTATGATTTGAGGTTGATCGATCGCGTAACAGTTAAAGGCAAATCGCGAATGGTAACACTTTATGAAATATTTGCGGCAGATCCGCCAGATTTACGACAGAAAAAGTTAGAGACAAAGACAATCTTTGAGCAAGCTTTGGTACTATACAATAGTGACAAGTGTGGCGAAGCTATAAGATTGTTTTCGGCCTGCTTAGAAATCAACCCTAATGATAAGGTAGCTCAAATTTATATGCAGCGGTGTCTGAAAGGAGCGATCGCTCCTGCATAATACCATTTTAGAGTTGAGATTTGAGAATTGGGAATGATTTATGCCATAAGGGTTGGGAGTTTGCCTACAGTTGTATTCTTTTTGGAAACTGGTATCATCATTGTTTAGACAGGCAGGGAAACGCAAACTATGGTTTCTTGCTGCGGG
Organism: Microcoleus sp. AT3-A2; assembly: GCF_036705685.1. Taxonomy (NCBI): domain Bacteria; kingdom Bacillati; phylum Cyanobacteriota; class Cyanophyceae; order Oscillatoriales; family Microcoleaceae; genus Microcoleus; species Microcoleus sp. AT3-A2. The sequence goes on along the minus strand of NZ_JAUBVF010000022.1, from coordinate 40,246 downwards.
AAACTTTCTATTTTAAATTCTCCTCCATGCAATTCTACAAGGCGTTGAACAATAGCCAGGCCCAATCCCAAACCTGCTTGTTGGTAAAGTTTGCGATCGAACTGCCTGTAAGCTTCTAGCTGGGCAATCTGATCGGCAGTCATGCCACGGCCTTGGTCTTTGACACACAGAAAAAAAGTCTTATTTTCCACGAAAGTGCTTAATAAAACAGGCGTTCCTTCTAATGAAAATTTGAAGGCATTGTCCAATAGTTCTTCAACAATTTTTGCGAGTCGGACAGAATCCATAGCTACCGAGGCATCTTGCAAGTTTAATTGTAAATCGTCTGTTCTATTCGCGTGTTTTGCTTGCTGCCGCGCTTTTTGACTAAGCAAAGATTTTACACAGATAAATTCGCTGTTTCGCATCTCCTTTAGCAGTTCGGGATTTGTGGCTGCTATCTCCAGTTCTGCATACAGTAAAAAGTTCTGAATCAGTCGATACAAACGATGGCCGGAAGTTTGAATTTGACCGATCATCTCTAAGATATCGGATTCCTCTAATACCTTATATTCTGACAAAATTAGCTCAGAAAAGCCCAGAATTGCATTCAAAGGAGTCCGCAATTCGTGGGGCAGCGACATACTAATATTAGTGCGTAATTCGTCTAGGGTCTTTTGAGATTGTCGGCTAATTGTTTTTTGTTTTTCAAGTCTAATAGCAATGGCTTTGAGCAGTTCTTGCGGCGTACACGGTTTAGTAATGTAATCGTCAGCTCCCAGTTCCATGCCCGTGCGAACGTCAACTTTATCGGCTTTGGCTGTGAGGAAAATAAACGGAATTGTTGCAGTCAAGGGTTCGGAACGCAAAGCTTTGATGACGCCGTGACCGTCTACTTCCGGCATCATCATGTCGCACAAAATTAAATCCGGGATTTGTTCGATCGCCAATTTGATGCCTACTTTGCCGTTAATCGCTCCTATTCCTTCAAAATTCTCGGCTTCCAGCAACTCTAAAATATTTTCTCTAATCGCTTCTTCGTCTTCTATTACCAAAATCTTAGCCACGGTGATAGCTCCTTTTAGTTAGTAGTTTGTTGAAAAAATCTGGGTTCAGACACTTGATAAGTTTGTTTGTTAGGGGCTTAATTAATCGTTAAATGGCGGATATATATAGTTGATAATTCAGTTGTTATTGACTGGGATCGCAAATTAAAGGTAAGGTAATAGTGAAAGTTGTGCCTTTTCCTTCTTGACTGTCGATCGCGAGTTGGCCACCGTGAAGTTCCACAGCCCTCTTCACAATAGCTAAACCGAGACCTGTTCCCGAAATAGTGCCGACATTTGTAGCTCGGTAAAAAGTTTCTAAGATCCGCTCTCGATCGGCTTGCGGAATGCCAATGCCCTGGTCTTGAACTTGGAAAACAGCTTCTTTGTTTTGACAGTTGAGGTGCAAGGAAACTGTACTGCCGGCGGGGGAATATTTGATGGCATTTGAGAGGACATTTCCCAAGATTTGCTGCAGCAGTTTTTCATCCATTTGAGCCTCGCAGTTGCCGCCTTCATATTGAAAGGCGATCGGGTGTTGGTTGCTGTCGTTGAGCTGCTGCTCTTCTACCAGTTGACGGCAAAATTTTTCAAGGTTTAAGGAAACCGGTTGAAACTGCAAGGTATTGGCTTCGATTTTGCCAATTACGAGGATATCTTCTAATAACTCTGTCATGCGTTTAATTGCTAATTGAATCCGCACAAAATGAGTAGATTTTTTATCTTGGGGCCACTGAGAACTGTAATCTTGCAGCAATCCAGCGGAAAATTGGATGGTTGTCAAAGGTGTGCGGAACTCGTGGGAAACCATTGTGACAAATTTAGCTCGCAGTTCTGAAAGTTCTTTTTCTCGTGCGAGGGCTTTGAGAATTTCCGCTTCTGCTCGTTTACGATCGCTAATGTCACGGGCTTCCGCAATCAGCAGCAAAACTTGTCCTGTTTCATTTTTAACAGGTTTCAGTGAGAAATCAACTGTCATAATTTGGTCACTTTTGCCTAACAAGTCGATTTCGCTGCGGAAAAACTCGCCGCGACTTGCTTTGCCGATCGCGCATTGCAATTGTTCGGAAACCTGTGGCGACTGGGCCCAAATCGCCATTTCCCAAATCGGGCGACCCACAATACCCTCCGATCGCAATCCGGAAAAATCGAGGGCTGTCTCGTTGACTTCCAGCACAATTCCTTGGGGAGTCAGCAGCTTGGTTAGCTGAAACGAAGAGTCAAAAATCGCCCGAAAGCGGCGCTCGCTTTCCCGCAGCATTTGAAATGTTTGAGATCGTTCGATCGCGTACCGGATTGTCCGCACTAATAATTGAGTAGTAATTTGACCTTTAACAATATAGTCTTGAGCTCCCAAGCGAACTGATTCGAGGGCGATCGCCTCATCGTCCAAGCCTGTCATTACCACCATTGCCGTATCCGGGGCAACTTCTCGCAGGCGAGTTAGGGTTTCCAAACCGCGGCTGTCCGGCAAAGAAAGGTCGAGCAAAACTACATCAAAGGGTTGTTTACACAATTGTGCGATCGCCTCATGCAGGAACTCAACAGACACCAGTTCCCACTCGACACCCACAGATACTTCTAACAGTTCTGCAAGCAAATCAGCATCAGCCGGATTGTCTTCTACTAACAGAATCTTAATCCACATAGCTTAGACGTTTTTGACTGTAAAAATTTTACTCTACCAATCTTAGGTTAAACTTTTTTGCTTTCCCATGCCATTTTCAACTTGAAAATTATTATTTGGGAACTGTCACCACCACCCGCCACCAATCCTCAATCCATCTCACCAGCTTAGCAACTTGACTAAAATCGATAGGCTTAGTGATGTAGCACCGGGCTGAGAGGGCATAAAACTTGAGCATCTCTTCATCGGCTGCTGAGGTTGTCATAATTACCACCGGAATCATTTTTAACTTGAGTGCTGAATTAATTTAGATCAATATTTACCCACCGTTTTTTATACCAAATCAAGCCAAGCAGAATTCAATCGGGACGGGAACACGAACTGACAAGCCTTCTTTATTCAATAATTTTATTGCTGAAACCATATCTTCTACTCTTGGGCAAATTGTTAAAAAGGTGCTGGTCGCCAGCTTTTATAAAGTCCATTCAGCCTCGCTGAGCAAATCATCCACCAGCCGAATTTCCATAGGTTAAAAATTTTTAGAGCGCTCATAAGCAAAGCATCTGTTCGTTTAATTTAGAGGAAGTTTGACGACAGCCAGCCAGAATTCCTCAATTAACCTCACTACTTTAGTAAATTCTACGAAGTCTACCGGTTTTGTTATGTAACAGTTGGCGTGGAGCGAGTATGACTTAAAAATATCTTCGGGAGCTGCTGAAGTGCTGAGGATAACTACAGGAATTAATTTTAACTTTGGGTCAGTTTTAATTTCTTCTAGCACTTCAATACCGCTTTTTTTCGGCAGATGCAAATCGAGCAAAATCAAATCGGGACGAGGTACCCTGAGATAGGGTTCTTTTCGGCGCAAAAACTTGATTGCTTCGACTCCATCCTCCACAAAATGCAAGTTATTCAATATTTTGCCCTGACTGAGGACTTCTATTGCCAAATCGGCATCGCTGGGAGAATCCTCAATCAGCAGAATTTCTATAGGTCTAACAGTGCTTCGATCGCTCATAATCGGCGTATCCTTTAAAGTATAAAAACAAAATTGAACTTTGAGGCTTCAGCTACTAATTATAGGAATAGTGAAGTAAAAAGTCGCTCCTTTTCCCTCTTGAGATACCACCCAGATCCGACCGCCGTGGCGTTCAACAATGCGCTTGCACATCGCCAAACCTATACCAGTACCGGAATATTGGCGACGGGAGTGCAGGCGCGCAAAAATGATAAAAATACGATCGGCATACTGCGGATCGATTCCAATGCCGTTATCGCGGACACTGAATACCCATTCGCTCTCTTGCCTGCAGGTAGCGATATGAACCAACGGGAGCTCTTGGCGACAAAATTTGATGCTGTTGGCAATCAAATTTTGGAATAATTGCACCAGTTGAAATTCATCCGCCATCACAGTTGGCATCGCGTCGCAGGTGATTACAGCTTTTGTTTCGGCGATCGCAATTTGCAAATTGCACATAGTTTGCTTAACCACAGCGTTGCAGTCCGCCTGCTCAAACTCCTGACCCCTTGTTCCCAGGCGCGAATAAGCCAACAAATCGTTGATTAACTGCTGCATTCTGGTGGCGCCATCGACAATATAATTAATATATTTATCTGCGCGATCGTCCAAATTTCCTTGATAGCGCTGGGCAAGCAATTGAGTGTAACTTGTAACGGCTCGGAGGGGTTCTTGTAAATCGTGGGAAGCCACATAAGCAAATTGTTCTAATTCCTCGTTGGAACGCTTCAAATCTTCTGTCAGTTGCAGCATTTGCTGCTCTGCTTCTTTGCGTGCTGTAATGTTGTAAACCAAGGCGCAACAAGACAGCAGATTACCCTGGGAGTCCATGACTGAACTGGTAGACATATCAGTCCAAATATCTTTGCCATCCTTGCTTTTGAATTTAAATTCGTGTTGTTCACCAATACCTTGCTTGTGCCGCTCGACATTTTCAATAGCTTGTGGTTTTTCCCGTTCGTCCATGAAATCAAAAAGCGACCGCCCGAACATTTCTAATTCACTATAGCCGAGCATTCGCGCCATTGCGTGGTTCACGTAAGTCGTGAGGCCATTTCTGTCAATTACCCAAATACCTTCTTTTGCTAATTCAACTATTTGCCTGTACTTGAATTCGCTTTCCTGCAAAGCTGTTTCAGTTAGTTTCCGCTCAGTGATATCTTTCATAAAACAGTGGTGACCGTTAAATATCCCTTGTGCGTCGCAAGCTTTTACCATCGTTAATTGCTTATAAAAAAACGAGCGATTTTTTCGGACTCCTCTAGCTTCAACTTCTACTTTGCCAGAAATTAGCATTTCCTGATAAGCTGAGAGCACCATTTCAACATCGCCCGGATGTAAGGTGAGCTGCCATTTCATGCCAAGCATTTGTTCCGGTTCGTAACCGCATTTATGAGCGTAAGCTCGGTTAACGTTCACGTAGCGTCCCTCAATGTCCAGCCGCGAAATGCCTTCCACCGCATTTTGCATGGCACTGGTTAGGTCACGCAGCTCTTTTTCAGCTTGTTTGCGATCGCTAATATCCTGACCTATACCCAAAAAACCGTTAATATTTCCGCTACTATCAAATAAGGCAGTTACTGACAGCAGTACCGGAAACCGCGAACCATCTTTGCGAATGTAAGTCCATTCATTTTCGTCCGCGATTTCCCGGCACGGCAAGGCAAATAATACTTGAATTCCAGGCTCTATTTTCACTCCCAATTCTTGAGAAAGAACTTCAGCTCTTTGAGCGACCTCCAGAGGCTCGTGAATTATTGCTAACGTGAATTTTCCGACCACTTCTTCTAGCGAATAACCTAAAAGTTGCTCTGCCGCCCGATTAAATGTTTTAATTGTACCGTCGGTATCTGTAGAAATAATTGTGTAGTTAGCGCTATTAAGAATTGCATTTTGCAGTTGCGTCAATTCCAACAAAGTGAGCGCAATTTTTTCGCGGTAAGCTATTTCTTTTTGCAATTTGTGGTTAGAAATTTCGATTTGAGCAGTGCGCTCAGCAACTCGATGCTCCAGAGTTTCATTGAGCCGTCGATTTTCATCTTCTACCTGCTTGCGTTCTGTAATATCAGTAATAGTACACACATAACTTTTAACCTCCCCATTTTCTCCAATTTGACCGACAGATTGACCGAATACCCAACTGGTTTGAGTGTGATTAATGCCTTGAAAGCGGTACTCAGATTTAAACGGCAATTTCTCCTGCGCGGCGCTATACCATTCAGAAAAAACCCGATCGCGGTCGTCTGGATGAATGCCTTGCAACCACCCTTTGCCCAAAGCTTCATCACAAGTTATTCCCGAAATTTGACACCAGCGCTCGTTGACATACAAGCAGTCTCCTCCAGCATCTGCATAAAATATTCCTACCGGCGAAGCTTCAGTTAAAGTTTGATAGCGAGCTTCCGTTTCTCGGCGTTCAATTATTTCTTTTTGCAGTATTGAATCGATCATCCCTAATTGAGTTGGACTCAGCAGAGTTAATGCTTGGGGAACGAAAGGAATTAATGCAAAAGCGGTGTAAGCAGAAATCGCAGCCGTAATAATTTTCAGACTGCCAGAAACCCAATAAACAGGATGCCAAAGCGTCCAAACTTCCATTATATGAGTAGTGCCGCAGCAGATAATAAAGGCTGCCAACAGCCAAAAGATGTTGCGGAAGGGTAAGTCTTTTCGCTGACCGATAAAATAAATTAGGGATAGCGGTATTGAATAGTAGGCCAGGGCAATTATAGAGTCTGACACTATGTGGAGCGCTACTAGCTCTCGCTGCCAAAGGTAACAGTAGCCTTGAGGAATATAATTTGCCGTGAATAACAGGTGATTTAAAAAGTTCCAAATCATAAATCGAATGAGTAATCGGGAATGGGTAATCGAGAATTGGTAATTGGTAATTGGTAAGCGGGAATTGGTAATTGGTAATTTAATCCAATGACTTATAACCTATCTCAAATTTTTGAAATATACAGCCTTGGACCCACCGGGCGGGAAAAACCCCGTTTCTGGCTAGATGCCTCATTGCCAAACCGAATATTGTTGTAGAAACTGGTTTTTCTTCCGTAAGTCTTAATATAGCAATTCTCAATGATTCGCGATCTGTAGCGAGCTCTAGGTTGGGTAGAATGAAGTGAAACCCAATATTCCGATTTGAGATTTTAGATTTTAGCTTTTCCTTCCTTCTTCCTTCTTTCTTTTTCTTCTTCCTTCTTCCTTTTCCTTCTTCCTTCTTCCTTTTCCTTCTTCCTTCTTCCTTCTTCCTTCTTCCTTTTCCTTCTTCCTTCTTCCTTCTTCCTTCTTCCTTCTTCCTTCTTCCTTCTGCTATAAAAAATGGGGCGAGCTCGAAGCCCGCCCCACCAAAAATTATGCTGCTGCTATTAACCCAACAGCGCCTGAGCCTTAGCTACCACATTATCAACGGTGTAGCCAAACTTTTCTAAAGCAACGGGGCCCGGTGCAGAAGCGCCGAATCTGTCAATACTGAGGCTGTCGCCTTCAGAACCCAAATAACGTCCCCAGCCGAAGCTAGAACCTGCTTCAACTGCCAACCGCTTAGTAACAGCTTTCGGCAGTACAGATTCGCGGTAAGCGGCATCTTGTAGGTCGAACAATTCCCAGCAAGGCATCGAAACTACGCGCACTTTATTGCCTGCAGCGCGCAATTTTTCAGCGGCATCAACGCAGAGGTATGTTTCGCCGCCGGTGCCGATTAAAATGATGTCGGGAGTGCCGCCGTCGTCGGACAAAATGTAAGCACCTTTGGCTGTTCCTTCGATCGAGCTTCCAGCCAAGTTAGGCAAATTTTGGCGCGACAAAGCCATTAAAGTTGGGCGGGTGCGGCTTTCAACTGCCACTTTGTAAGCACCGGATGTTTCATTGCCATCTGCAGGGCGCATTACCAACAAATCGGGAATTACTCGCAGAGAAGCGATGGTTTCCACGGGTTGGTGAGTGGGGCCGTCTTCGCCCAAGGCTACGGAGTCGTGAGTCATTACGTAAATAACTCCAGCTTCCGATAGTGCAGAGAGGCGAATTGCTCCCCGCATATAGTCAGCAAATACCAAGAAAGTAGCGCAGTAAGGAATTAAACCGCCGTGCAGTACCATACCGTTAGCGATCGCACCCATGGCGTGTTCCCGCACACCAAAGCGCAGGTTACGTCCTTCGTACTGACCTTTTTGGAAGTCTTTTTCACCCTTGAGCAAAGTCATGTTAGAAGATGCCAAGTCAGCGGAACCGCCGATCAATTCAGGTAGTACACCTGCCAAAGCATTCAAACATTTTCCAGAATGATTCCGAGTCGAATCGGCTTTATCTTCTGCCTTGTATGTCGGCAAAACTTTATCCCAACCTTCAGGAAGTTTGCCGGCAACGCTGCGCTCATATTCTGCAGCTTCTGCAGGATATGCTGCTTTATAAGCATCAAAAGCTTTCTGCCATTCTTGCTCAGATTGAGCACCGCGATCGACTGCTTTGCGGAAGTGTGACAAAGCATCATCAGGAATCTCAAACGGTGCGTGTTCCCACTTCAAGAAATCACGAGTTGCTTTCACTTCATCGGTACCCAAAGCAGCACCGTGAGAACTGTAAGAATTGCGCTTGTTAGGAGAACCGTAACCAATGACGGTGCGGACTTTAATCATGGACGGTTTGTCCGTGACTTTTTTGGCTTCTTCAATAGCTTTGTGAACTGCTTCTAGGTTAGTATCATCGTCTAGAGCGGTATTGTCTACTGTAATAACGTGCCAGTTGTAAGCTTCAAAACGCTTGCCCACATCTTCAGTAAAGGCCAAGCTGGTGTCGCCTTCAATAGAAATGTGATTGTCATCGTACAAGGCAATTAATTTGCCGAGTCCGAGGTGTCCGGCCAAAGAACAAGCTTCGCCAGAAATGCCTTCCATGTGGCAGCCGTCACCCATGATGACATAGGTGTAGTGGTCAACAATTTTATGGTCGGGCTTGTTAAACTTAGCAGCGAGGTGAGCTTCTGCCATTGCCAAACCGACGGCATTAGCAATTCCTTGTCCGAGGGGGCCGGTGGTAACTTCTACGCCTTCGGTGACGAAGTTTTCGGGGTGTCCGGGGGTTTTGGATTCCCACTGACGAAATTGCTTGATGTCGTCGAGGGTGACGCTATCGTAGCCGGTCAAGTACATGAGGGCGTACTGTAGCATACAGCCGTGGCCGGCGGAGAGGACGAAGCGATCGCGATTAAACCACTTGGGGTTTTTGGGGTTGAACCGCATGAACCGATCCCACAGCACGAAGGCCATAGGGGCAGCGCCCATCGGCAGTCCCGGGTGTCCTGATTTTGCTTTTTCTACCGCATCGATGGCCAAAAAGCGGATAGAGTTGATGCAGAGTTCTTCGAGTGATTGGGTTGCAACAGCCATAATTCTGGTTTTTATATGTTAAGAGAGAGTGTGTGTGGTCGATTCTGACAGAGGTGCGATGAGCCGAGTTCGATCGCTCGCGTTTCTGCTGTTCAGTTTCTATGGAACTGCCGTGAGGCTGCACTACATATCATCTCACCTGTTGCGATCGACAGACAACTTAATTTTTTAATGTTTCGGTCGCTTTGTGCAGTCGATAACAATAGTTGTCTGTTGACTGTTGACTGTTGACTGTTGGGGAGAGGGAGTAGGAGGGATGGAGAGGATAGAAGACTTCCGTCAGGATTAAAACCTTACTGACCTTCCGCATCTGTCGATCGCCAGTGTGTCTGGATTATCTGACAAATTGGTCTATGTTGACCAGTTATGATAGAGTTTGGTGTTTCTGACATTTTGCAGCTCGATCGCGAACAGCCAAGATGCCTGTTCCACAAAGAGTGAATTTTCTTGTAGGGTGTTGCTTTGAGCAACGCCCGATCGCACGAGCGCCAGAATAGTGCAAGATGTCAGATATTTGTAATTTTAATCAGGCAATAACTAATGACTCTCAGTGAAGCCGAAGTCCGCAGTCAAAAAGTAGACGAACTGCGATCGCAAGGCATAGAACCGTATCCCAGTGAATCTTACGCGCGATCGCACACAGCCAAGCAAGTTCGCGAAATATTTAGTCAGCCGGGAAAAGAACTCGAAAACGGACAAAGTGACCCCGAAGAAATTTCCCTGCGATTAGCCGGCCGCATCACTTCCAAGCGAGACAGCGGCAAAATTGGTTTCATCGATTTAAAAGACGCCACAGACAAAATTCAACTCAAAATCGAGAAAGCAATCGTCACCGGCGAAGTCGGTTTGAGCTTTGAACAAATTAAAAAATTGCTCGATGTCGGCGATTTTGTCGGCGTCGAAGGTATCGGCTGCCGCACCCCCAGGGGAGAACTTTCTATTTTAGTCAGGGAATTCAAGCTTTTATCAAAAGCTACCATTCAATTTCCCGATTCTTATTACGGAATTAACGACCCCGAAGTTTGCCGCCGTCACCGCGAAATGGATTTGGCAAGCAACCAAGATGCGCTCAACCGTTTTATGTTGCGAAGCCGCATCGTTCAAAGCATCCGTTCCTATCTCTGGCAAGCCAATTTTTACGAAATAGAAACGCCAACACTGCAAGCTATTTACGGCGGTGCTGCTGCTAAGCCATTCATCACTCACCACAATGCTTTAGAGGTAGATTTGTATTTGCGAGTGGCTCCAGAATTATTCTTGAAAAGAGCGATTTGTGGGGGTTTCGAGCGAGTATTTGAACTAGGGAAAGCATTTAGAAATGAGGGCATTGACAGCACCCACAATCCTGAGTTTACCTCTTTAGAAGTTTACCAAGCTTATGCTGATGTTTTCGACATTTTAGGAGTTGTCGAAGACGTGATGTGTTTCGCAGCGGCGGCGGTATTTGGGGATGTCAAAGAAATCGAAAATCAGGGGGAAACGATTAGTTTAGAACGCAAGTTCGACTACAGTGAAAAATATCCCGGTTTCAGCGGCAAACACTGGCGAGTAAAAACGATGGTAGAAGCTGTCAGAGACGAGTTTGGGCTGGATTTTGACAGTTTGGACTTAGAAAGTGCGATCGCCTCTGCAACGAAGCTAGACTTGCACCTGTCTAAGTTAGAACAACAGAGTTTAGGCTACGTTCTCTATGCAGTTTTTGACAAATTAGTTGTTCCCAAACTAATTCAACCTACATTCATCATCGACTACCCTGTTGAAGTCAGTCCCTTAGCAAAAGGACATCGCAGCAAGCCCGGATTTGTAGAACGTTTCGAGCTATTTATCAACGGTACAGAATACTCGAATGGATTCTCAGAATTGAACGATCCGAAAGAGCAAAGAAAGCGGTTTGAGGAACAGTTGGCGCAGAAAAATGCCGGCGATGACGAAGCGCATCCAATGGATGAAGACTTTATTCAAGCGCTATCTTTGGGAATGCCTAACTGTGCCGGAATGGGTATCGGTGTAGACAGATTGGTGATGCTTTTAACTAATACTCAAAGCATCCGAGATGCCGTCATGTTCCCGACAATGCGACCTGTTAAAGATTGATTGGAGTAGGTTTTTTGCAGATGTCTAATAAGTACATGGGGATTTTTTAACCGCAGATATTAGCGGATTAACACAGATAAACGCAGATGGAATTTCATCTGCGTTTATCTGCGTTTATCTGCGGTTAAAACAACATTTTTAAGATCACCGCATAAATGAACCGACAACACCGTTCATATCCTCAGCCAAAGGATTTCCCAAAGCCTTAAACTTCCACTCGCCGCCTTCTCGATAAACTTCTCCCATCAACATATTTAATTTTCCTTCATAAGAAGGGTCATTTGACAATTGATAGCGAGCTATTTCTTTGCCGGCGGCATCTACAGCCCTCACAAAAGCATTTTCTACCAAGCCAAAATGCTGTTTTCTCTCTTTTCCATCGTAAATATTTACGCCCAAAATAATTTTGTGATATTCTGCAGGCAAAGAACTCAGCTTCACCACTATTTGTTCGTCGTCTCCCTCTCCCTCCCCCGTGAGATTGTCGCCTGAGTGAACAACTGTTTTGTCCTTTGACTCCAAATGAGAGTAATAAATTACATCCTCTTTGTAGTTCTTTATTTTGCCATTTTCTCCCAGCAGCATAGCGTAGGAATCTAAGTCAAAATTTGCACCACTGCTTCGCCCGAAAAGACCTTTTTTAGCTTGTGCAACATCCCAGCCCAAACCCACTGTCAGTTTGGACAAGTCGTATTCGCTTTTGCTGAGAACGATTGATTGTCCTTTTGTCAAGTTGATAGCCATAGTTTTGTGATTTTGTAAGGTTTATGGTGAAGTTGAATGATTGCCCTAAGCTAGCATTTTGTTGGCATTAAAAAGCTGTTTCTAGGGTAAGAGATTTTTGATTCGTGCTGATTTTACCCAATGCGGATATTCGGCTGTCAACAAATCATATAATTCCTCATCGGCAATATGTTCCGGGTCTTCTAAACTGAAGAAATCGGCGTTGTCTAGGTAGCAATCGCCCATTTCGTCAAGCTGTTCTAAAAATGTAAAATCGCTCGCTACCGCTCTTGCTAACCAGCCGCGAACTCCCTTACTTTTGACATCCTTCAACGACTTACCGATTGCCACAAACTGCCAAAATATCGGCTCATAGGACGACCATTTTAGCTGCTGCTTGCTTTGCGATTCGTCGGCAGTTTCTCCATCAGTCACAAACATCACGTATACAGGTCGATCGGCTTTAATAGCTGCGTTGCGCCTGCTACCGCGACCGTCAGGAAAATAGAACTTTCTAATTTCCTTCATCACTTTACCGTAGTAAGTACCTCCTTCTAAAGGATACGGTTGCAGTATATTGTGGATGAAGTTTGAGAAATTGTCGATCGACATTTCACCGGGATTGTGGGGGTTGACTCCAAACAGAAATATGTCGATTGATCCGTTGTCATCCAACCGACACCCCAAGGCCAAAATCTTCTCTGCCAAACGCTGAATTTTTCCTGAACTGTACAGCGAAGACATGGAAGCCGAAATATCGAGACAAAGGGCTACTTGAGCATTGTGATTTGTTAGATTTACTTTCTTGAGCGAGATATCGGCTTTCTTAGCGAGATTGAAAATATGCGGCGCTTTTTCCTCAAGCTTTTTGTCTAATGCTATAGCTTTCTGACTTTTGTGACTATCTTCAATAACTGGTAATTTAGGCAATTCTACTGTACGTTTTGCTGGCTTTTCTGGCTGTTTAATCTCTGAATGATACTTGTCAACAAAACTCTGCAACCCTGCTTTATATCCTTGTCCTACGGCCTGAAATCTCCAAGCTGCATCCTTTTTATACAACCGTCCAAACTCGACTGCTGTTTCTTCAGAAAAAGCTTCTGTTAAATCATACCGCGCTAGTTCGCTGCCGGTTTCGCGATCGTACAATCTGATAAAAGCATTTCTGATTTGGCTGAAATTTTGATGTTTAGCGTGTGCGTCGTGAATCGTGACCACAAAAACCATTTCCTCAACAGCAGCCGTTACTTTTTCCAAGTCTACATCAATTGTCTCGTCATCCCCTTGAGTTTGACCAGTTTGATTATCTCCCGAATGGGCGATCGCTCCGTCCGGCGACTGCGAGTTATTGTAAAATACAAAGTATCTTTCATCGGGAATTTTGCCGTTCGCACCTAATGCAAAAACAGAGGCATCGATATCGCAGCTTTGCAGGTTTGAGTTCGATAAGTTTAGTTCAGTTGCTATTTCCCACCCCAGGGCGATCGCAACTTTTGTTAAACTTGGAGATGTTTTAGAAAGATTAAATCTTTCGCCCTTCTTTAATTGAATTCCCATCTGGTTTATCACCTCATGAGTCTGATTGCTTAAAATCGAGGGAAACATTCCTGCTTCCGAATTTCCCCTCGATTTATTTAGCTAGGAGCGATCGCCTTTTTATGCGGCATACTTATCTACAAAGCTTTGCAAGCCGGAATTATAGCCTTGTCCTACAGCTTGGAACCTCCACTCACCGTCTTTCTTGTAAAGTCTGCCAAACTCTACCGCTGTCTCCCTAGAAAAATCCTCGTCCAAATCGTACTTCGTTACCTCTGTGTTAGTAGTAGTGTCGTAAATCCTGATAAAAGCATTCCGCACTTGACCGAAGTTTTGCCTTCTCGATTCTGCTTCGTGGATAGTTACCACAAACACAATTTCTTCCACCACCGGATCGATTTTGGTTAAATCGACTGTAACGGTTTCATCATCGCCAAATCCTTCTCCGGTTCTGCTATCTCCCAGATGTATTACAGAAGTGTCCGGCGACTCCTTGTTGTTGTAGAAAACAAAGTATTTTTCGCCGGGAATTTTGCCAGTAGCCCCCAACATAAACACGGAAGCATCTAAGTCAAAGTCTCCCCCGGTGTCTGTAGCATTGGTATCCCATCCCAAACCAATCCCGGCATTTTTTAGCCCCGGTGCTTCTTTCGAGAGATTGATTCTCCCGCCTTTTTCCAAATTGATAGACATTCGCCCTCCTATTCACAACATCACTGGTGTTACTACTAGCAATTATATCAAGTGTTATAGTAAGTTGACAATTTGCTTTTGGTACTCGTCCTCTGTGATTAGTTCGTGGGTATTTTCTACTCTGTCTAAAAACACGATTCCATCTAAATGGTCGTGTTCGTGTTGAAAAATTCGGGCCACAAAGTCTGTTAATTCTTGTCGGTGGAGTTTGCCGTCTCTACAGGTGTATTCTATCTCGATCGCCCTACTTCTCGGCACTAATCCCCGAATCCCCGGAATGCTCAAACAGCCTTCCCAGTCTTTGACTGTCTCTGTTGATGCAGCCACAATCCGGGGATTAATCATCGCTGTGGGTTCCATGTGGGGTGCTTGGGGATAGCGCAGGTTGGGACGGGATGCGACGATGAACAGGCGATCGGACTGAGCCGCTTGAGGGGCGGCAATCCCCACTCCGTTTGCCTGCTGTACTGTAAATATTAAGCTGTCAATCAACTGTTGAATGCGATCGTCCTTAATATTCTCGACAACTTGCGACGGGCGGCGCAGCACGGGATTACCTAATTGTGAGATTTGTAAGAGTTCTGCCATAGTTATTGGTTAGTCGTTATTGGTTAGTCGTTAACTACTGACAAATTACCATTTCCTTCTTCCTTCTTCCTTCTTCCTTCTTATCGAACTTTTTGAACCGGCAAACTCCCCGGTTTAACAGTCAAATTAACTATTTGCCCGTTGCGGTTAATTTCCATTTGCAACAGACCGCCAACCTTAGCATTTTGCACGAATTCCTGAACAGCTTCCGACTGAATAATCTGCTGATTATTAATTTTTTGAATCACATCTCCAGCCCCCAAACCTGCTGCCGCAGCGGGAGAATTAGGAACAACGCTAACAATAGCCACACCCCGATCGACTGCAACTCGCAGGCTGCTGTTAGCATTGCTGTTAATTTGCTGCTTAACCTCTGGAGTCAGCGTCGCCATTTCAATACCCAAATAAGCGTGTTCGACTTTCCCCGTCGTAATCAGTTCCTTCGCCACCTGTTGCGCCGCCTGAATGGGAATCGCAAAGCCCAATCCTTGAGCACCTTGAATAATCGCCGTATTCATGCCAATAACTTCGCCCGAAGCATTCAGCAGGGGGCCGCCGGAATTCCCCGGATTAATTGCAGCGTCTGTTTGAATAAAACCGATCCGCTTGTCGGGTACGCCCACATCAGAGCTCGATCGCCCTGTAGCGCTTATAATTCCCGCAGTTACGGAATTGTCCAAACCCAAAGGATTGCCGATGGCGATCGCCCATTCCCCAGACAACAGCTTATCCGAATTGCCGATCGCCACCACAGGCACATTATTCGCCTCAATCTTCACCACAGCCACATCCGTCACCTTATCCGCCCCCAACACCCGCCCTTGAAAGCTGCGGCCGTCCTTGAGAGTTACATTTACCGTATCGGCTCCCTCTACAACGTGAGCGTTAGTGAGAATCACCCCGTCGGCACCGATGACAAAACCCGAACCAGTGCCCCGTTCGATCCCGCCCCGGCCGCCCGAATTCGGTTCTATGCCAAAAAAATCTTCCGGCGACAGCCCTCTATTTCCCGGTCTCACCCGGCGCGAAGCATCGATCCGAACCACTGCCGGGCCAACTTTTGCCACCGCAGCCACAATAAAATTCACATTAGCCGCGTCCCCCGACAAGGGAACCGGCGGCAAGACTTTCCTAGCTTGATCCTTTGTATTAGGAGGCAGTTGCAATTTCGGTTCTAGCGCCTTTTGTCCAGAATCGCCAGAATTTGCACGAAATTGAGAAACCGTCAGACGATCGCCCAACATGGCGGCCCCGGCTCCCGTTACCAGCAGCAATATGTAAATTGCCGGTTGCTTCCAAAATTTGCCAGTAGAACTCTTCATTGCCATGTTTTAAGGCTTTCCTGCCAAATCTAAATATTTGCTGAGCAGCTCCCCGATAGCTGGTTTGGACTGCAGAGCCGCCAAATTTTTGGGCGATGGCGTCGGGCCCTCGCCCGTGCTACGGCAGACTCCCTTAAACTTTAGCATCTGAGGAGTGACATACTCCCACATCAATCACAAGCTGTCACCATTGATGTGGGATTCTCAGCGACTCCAGCTATTGCTTCGGACGTTAACTGAGCTTTAAGAACGGAATGCCCTACCGCTCTGTTTTTTATATTGATAGCTGCATTTTGATCACGATCTAGACTACACCCGCAATGAGGGCAATCGTGCCATCTTTTATGCACCTTCTTAGGTACTTTTTCGCCGCAATTAGAGCAATCTTGTGAAGTGTTATGGGCACTTACTGGGACTACCAACAAACCAGCATTTACGGCTTTATTTGTTAGTATCGACAGGAAGCTTGACCACCCAGCATCCAGCACGGATTTAGCTACTCTTGTACGAGCAAGTCCTTTAACATTCAAGTCTTCCACTGCAATAACCTCATATTTATTCAATAAATACTTAGCAGTTTTGAAATGAAAATCTTTACGTTTATCCGCAACTTTCTTGTGTTGACACCCCAGTTGTTTAACTGCTTTCTGTCTACGGCTACTTCCCTTTTTACGTCGTGCAACTCGCTTTTGAATAACCCGTAGGCGTTTTTGCGCTTTGCGATAAGGTTGAGGAATAGTAACCGTTTCACCCTCTGATGTCGTTAAGAATTCCTTCAAACCCACATCAATGCCAGTAATTTTGTTTGGATCAAAATCTGGTTTGATTGTAGGAACGGTTAGATCTTCCAAGCTGAGAGTTACGTAGTATCCATCAGCTTTTTTGGTTATCGAAACAGTTTTGAGCTTAAAGCCATCAGGTATGGAGCGATGCAAAATAACCTTAACCTTCCCGAACATCGGTAAGTTAATAAGGTTATCTTGCAAGCACTCGCCTTTGATCTGAGGATAGGTAAACGTGCGGTAACGACTGCGTGATTTAAATCTAGGTCTACCGCTACATTTTCCATTGCTATCACCTTTCAGAAAACGGTCAAAAGTTACCTTGACTCTTTTCACTACATCTTGGAGAACTTGAGAATAAATCTTGGCATACCAGGGATGAGATTTTTTGAGCTGAGGTAACTTTTTCTTCTGTGAATAGTAATCGGGAGCATCTCTCAGTTCAGGCAGGTAACAAATCAGAGGACAAGCATTAACAGGAGAACGGTTTTGCTCATACCAGTTAAATCGATCTGCCAACAAATAGTTATACTGAGCGCATAGCATAGATAACCATCTGTCGATCTCAATGGCTTGTAACTTTGTAGGGCGTAGTTTATACTGATAGGCCGTTCTCATCTATCTGACTGTACACTAAGTGCTATATATAAGTTAACCAGTATACTGGGGCCTGTCAATGCCTTTTCAAAAAAATCACAAACTAGGGGCAAGGAAACGGTTGAACCGTCCTTTAGACAAGGAAACAATCGGATTCAAAGGCTATGAAGGGCAAAAAGAAAAACTTAAGGCTGTTCCTGAGTGGCAAGAACGTTTGAGAGAGTTTGTTGATAAATTAATTAGTGATTACGAGAATTAATTAGTCAACTCCGTACCTAGGTTGACCCGCCGGAGCGAGCCCAACACCAATCTGATTACAGGTATCGCGCGTGGAATTCCGGCGGTTTCATACCTAAACTCTCTAGAGTAGAATTAATATCTTGAATGCCGATCGGCAAAGGTGAGCAGTGGACATTCCCCTCGAAAGTCTGTGGAATCAGATACTTGAACGTCTCCAGGTACAACTTAGCAGACCTAGCTTTGAGACGTGGATCAAAACTGCCAGGGCCGAACAACTCGAAAATAACTGTTTGATTGTCAGCGCCCCCAACCCCTTTGCTCGCAATTGGTTGCAAAAATATTACAGAGAAATTCTTGCCGATGCAGTCGAAGAAATTCTCGGCTATCCCGTAGACATTTACTTGACAATTGCCGGGGGAAACGAAACAGGCGGCAGCAGCGACTCCGCCATTATTTGGCCCTCCCCCATCGCCGATGTCCCGGAAAGCCACTCGCTTCACCCACCCAAACCCGCCAATTTAAACCCAAAATACCTATTTTCCCGCTTTGTCGTCGGTTCTAACAACCGCATGGCTCACGCCGCCTCCCTCGCGGTAGCCGAGTCTCCGGGCCGAGAATTCAATCCCCTATTTTTGTGCGGTGGCGTCGGTTTGGGCAAAACTCATTTGATGCAGGCGATCGGTCATTATCGCTTGGAAATTGACCCCAACGCCAAGATCTTTTACGTTTCTACTGAGAAATTTACTAACGATTTAATCGCCGCCATTCGCAAAGACAGTATGCAAACTTTCCGCGATCATTATCGGGCCGCAGATGTTTTATTGATAGATGACATCCAATTTATTGAAGGCAAAGAATACACTCAAGAAGAATTTTTTCACACTTTTAATACTTTGCACGAAGCCGGGAATCAAGTAGTTTTAGCTTCCGATCGCCCGCCGCAACAAATCCCCCGCCTGCAAGAGCGTTTGTGTTCCAGATTTTCGATGGGATTAATTGCCGACATTCAATTGCCAGACTTGGAAACTCGGATGGCTATTTTGCAGAAAAAAGCTGAGTATGAAAATATGCGGCTGCCGCGAGATGTGATTGAATACATTGCTTCTAGTTACACTTCCAACGTTCGGGAATTAGAAGGTGCTTTGATTCGGGCGGTAGCATATCTTTCAATTACCGGTTTGCCGATGACTGTGGAAAATATCGCCCCGGTTTTGAATCCGCAAACTGAAAGCGTAGAGGCAACGCCAGATGCAGTAATTGCAGTTGTGGCTGAGGAGTTTGATGTTTCTGTTGAAGATTTAAAAGGCATTTCCCGGAGGCGAGAAATTAGTCTTGCCCGTCAAATAGGGATGTATTTAATTCGGCAGCATACTGGTTTGAGTTTGCCGAAAGTTGGCGAAGTGTTCGGCGGAAAAGATCACACGACTGTGCTTTACAGTTGTGACAAAATTGCTCAGTTGCGGAACACTGACCCGAATTTGGCTCAAACTTTGCGTCAGTTGAGCGATCGAATTAATGTTGTCAGCCGCAAAAGTTAATTTGAAGTCAGTTGTCAGTTGACAGTTGTCAGTTGTCAGTTGTCAGTTGTCAGTTGTCGGTTCTCAGTTGTCAGTTGTCAGTTCTCAGTTGTCAGTTGTCATCACTCAACGCCGTCAACAGTTAACAGTCAACAGTCAACAGTCAACAATTCCCAATGCCCCATAATAGACAATCTTGCCTGTGGAAAAACCTGTGGAAAATGGGCCCTCCGTTTGTGGAAAACTTTACTCGATCGCCCGAAACAGCTTTTGCACAAAAATGGGCGATCAACCGCACCAGCTTTTCCACAAGTTTTCCACAGGTATTTCTTACCTATAAGTGACGCCCAGCAAGCAGTTAGCTTTTTTTTCCACAGTTTCCACAGGGCGATCGATACAAATTTAATTCTATAAACTAAAAAAAACTGGTGATCCCTACACACCCTACACACATAGTTCGCGACGCGCCCTGACTTCAGAAACCCGGTTTCTACCAAGATTTCTCGTTTTTACAGGCGAAATTTTGCCTAGAAACCCGGCTTCTAGTCCCATGCTTAACCCCTACACACAGAAAAACTGACCCGCCGGCTTTCTGTGATACCATTTGTTTCTGTTTCAAATCCGGTTAATTAACCTTCCTACCATGAAATTGGTTTGCACCCAAAGTGACCTCAACGCCAACCTCTCGTTGGTAAGTCGGGCCGTTCCCTCCCGCCCGACACATCCGGTACTCGCCAACGTGCTCTTAGTAGCGGATGAGGAAAATCAGCGGGTTAGCTTGACAGCTTTCGATCTCAGTTTAGGCATTCGTACCAGCTTCGCAGCAGAAGTGACGGGCGGCGGCAGTTTTACCATACCCGCTAAATTACTCAACGATATTGTTTCGAGACTCCCAGATGGAGAGATTACTTTAGAAGACGAAGCGGGGGACACCGTAGCATATCTCACTTGCAGTTCTGGCAGCTACCAAGTTAGAGGCATGGGCCCGGAAGAATTCCCAGAATTGCCCGCAATCGAAGCCGGAACAATCCTCAAATTGCCACCGGAAGCCTTGATAGAAGGACTCAAAGGCACTTTATTTGCTACTAGCCCCGACGAAGCAAAACAGGTACTTGCAGGCGTGCATTTAAAGGTATTGCAAGATTGCCTCGAATTTGCAGCTACAGACGGCCACAGATTGGCAGTAGTTCAAACTGCCAATGAAAAAGCTGAAGGCGAAGAAACTCAAGAAGAATTTGAGGTGACAGTCCCCGCTAAAGCATTGCGGGAAGTAGAAAGAATGCTGGTGATGCGGCAGTGGACTGAACCTGTCACCCTGCATTTTGAACAAGGTCAAGTAGTTTTTGAATGGGCAGACCAGCGGCTGACAACTCGCACATTGGAAGGGCAATACCCCGCATACCGGCAGTTGATTCCGCCGTCTTTTGAGCGGCAAATTACCTTAGAAAGGCGATCGTTCTTAGCAGCAGTAGAAAGAATAGCCGTTTTTGCAGACCAAAAAAACAATATTCTCAAATGCAGCATCGACGAGGAGAATCAGGAAATTACTTTGTCTGTAGATGCTAAAGATGTCGGCTGTGGCAAAGAGTCAATGCCCGCACAGATTTCGGGAGATAGCATAGATATTGCTTTCAACGTGAAATACTTAATTGACATTTTGAAAACTGCTCAATCTCCCGAAATTCAACTGCAATTAAACGGTGCCTTAGCCCCCGTAATTTTTCAGCCTTTGGGCGGAGTTAATGCTACATTCTTGGTAATGCCAGTACAGTTAAGGGCTTAAAAAGAGTCAGTAGTCATTAGTCAATAGTCATTAGTCAACAATCACCGCTGCTGCCAGCGAAATTGATCTAATTCATCTGCGTTAATCAGTGTTAATCTGCCCTCATCTGCGGTAAAAAAAGATAATTTCTGAACCGCAGATGACAAAGGATTGACGCTGATTCACGCAGATAAAAAGAAGAGAGATAGGAATAATTCCCATGCTAATATATTTGATATGAGTTATTGCTTCAAATCAAGGGCAACAAAATTTCAAATTCAGTACCTGTACCGGGCGTAGAATGCAAATTCAACTTGCCTTTATGCTTTTCCGTAACAATTTGATGGGTAATTGCCAACCCCAAACCGGTACCTTTCCCGGCGGGTTTAGTGGTAAAAAATGTCTCAAAAATCCGCCGCTGAATTTCTGGCGGAATTCCCGGCCCGTTATCGGCAATTCGGATCGCTATCCAAGCGTTATTTTGATTTTTTTCCGATGCTTCTGGGCAGAAGTCGCCGTTTTGGCTGGCGGATGATAGCTGTTTGGCATTTTGTCGTAGCTTGCGGGGCGGGACGCCATCGCCCCTAACATAATTTTGAATTAATTCCGAATTCACGCAGTCTCCGTCAGAACTGTCTATTACCTCGGTTTCAATAGTAATCGCAGGCATAAAATCTTTTTCTGCTTTTACCTCTTCCAAAGCGTCGATCGCATTGCTGATGATATTCATAAATACCTGGCTCAACTGACCAGAGTAACACTTGACTAAAGGCAAATCACCATAGCTTTTAACTACTTCAATACTGTACTTGAGACGGTTTTTCATAATTAGCAGCGTACTGTCAATACATTCGTGGATGTTAGCTTGCTTCAAGTGCGTTTCGTCCATGTGAGAAAAGGTGTGCAGGCTGGTGACGAGTTCGGTCAGCCTCTGCGATGAAACTTTCATACTTTTGAGAATTTCCACCCAATCTTCTTGCAAAAAATCAAATTCTATGTGTTTTTTGAGTTGGTTAATTTTTTCGTTTTCACCGACAATATGTTCGTAAGCAGACAGCAAATCCATGATGTCTTTCGAGTAGTTGGACAAAAAGCCGAGATTTCCGCTGATGCAGGTGACGGGATTTCTAATTTCGTGGGCGACTCCAGCTACCATCTGTCCCAAACTGGCTAGTTTTTCGGTTTGAATTAGTTGAGATTGAGTTTGCTGCCTCAGCAATTTTGTTGCTAGTTCATGAATGTTGGATTGGGCTACTAACAGTTCGTGCACATCTAGCAAAGTATAAGTTTGAGGCGAAACTTGAACCACAATCGGTTCGTAAAGCAGTTCTTTCGATCGCAACAGCGACTTCCTGGCTGCATCCACGATTAAAGTATTGCTGGGAAAAATTAAACTCTCAGTTTCGGCAAAGCGGTACAAAGCCCTTACAGGTCGCTTTAAAAATAATTCTCGCCCAAAAGGACGGCTGATAAATTCTAAAAATCTCCGCCGGGAAATCATACCAGCAAATTCACCTTGATGGGTGACAATGACTCCCGGTAATAGCGGATTAGCTTCTAACATCTGAGAAATTCGCATTCCCCAATCCGTAGCTTCTACCTGAAAATCGTAAAGCGACAACTGTTGGAGAGTAGAGTCTAAACAAAGTTCTCCTAGGTCAGCCTGGGAGATGGGTTGGACGGGTCTTTCTACGCAGGAGGTATTCAACATAATAAATTTATCAGCACGCTTTTTTGGGTTCTATTTGCCAGCAGACATTCAGCTACCAAAGGTCAGCAGGCGAGTTGCTGAGTGCTTTGACCGGCATCCCCCTGGCAAACTGCATTTTAAATTACACAAAAAACTGACTGTAGTAAGAAAAATTTTACCACTTAAAGTATTAGGCAATATTGAGTATCACCGAGATAAATGCGCCCTGGTAATTATACCTGACTTTATTTTATACTGACTTGAGCGGTATTAACGCTTGGTTCGACTATTTAACTATTTATTAACCTTAAGTTATCGTCTTAACCTTTTGTTGATAATTATTATGCGGAGAAATATAATTGATTGACAATAGAGAAAAATCGGAATTGCCCGATCGCCCACGCGATGCACCCCGTCAGCAGACAAGCTAAAAGTCCAAATTGGAGCGATCGTGTCCCTGAATTTTAGCTCAGTAAGCGCGATGGCGGGACGCCTTGCAAGCTAAGGCATTTGAGGCGATTTGTCCCATCTCCCCGATCCGGTACTCGCAACCCCCCTTAAGGCTCAGCCAGCGACACACCTGCCAGTTCGTCCCCTATAGGTTTGTAGTGAAAACTAAAGTCATCGCTACAAACCAATTTTTTAGCATCGTTATATAAAACAGTTAGCCTCGCCCGCAATCTGCAAAATCTGCCTTGGCAGTTGTTCTACAATCAACCATTGTTAACCGAAAGCTCCATCAAATCGGCGACGGTTGGCAGAATCAATCGAGTTTAGAGTTTAGATTTTAGATTTTAGATTTTAGATTTTAGAGTTTAGAGTTTAGAGTTTAGAGTTTAGAGTTTAGAGTTTAGAGTTTAGATTTTAGATTTTAGATTTTAGATTTTAGAGTTTAGATTTTAGAATTGAAGCATTGACCCCAGGGATAAATTAGGGGGGCAAGTTTCATCGGATACAGGTTTTTTATTTCTGGATGGATGAATTTGGGGGCTTGTATCCTGGATACTTTCGGTAAATTATTGATTGGCTGTACGAGGCGGATATCAATAGAAATTCAGTCAAATTCAAACAAGTTTAACCAA
Organism: Microcoleus sp. AT3-A2; assembly: GCF_036705685.1. Lineage (NCBI taxonomy): Bacteria > Bacillati > Cyanobacteriota > Cyanophyceae > Oscillatoriales > Microcoleaceae > Microcoleus > Microcoleus sp. AT3-A2. Next base: position 16,560 of record NZ_JAUBVF010000022.1, on the reverse strand, counting down.
TCCCAATTATTCAAGGCATCAGCATTGATTAAATTAGAAGGTATACAAATTCTAGCAAAAAAAAGACAAAAAAAAATTAACGGGATCTTAACTTAGTGCTATGCTTTGGTATGATCTACAAGGAGTTCTACCAAAGACGTATAGCTAAATACCAATCTACCAGTAGGTGATCGATGCAACCCGCCCTGACAAATCAGTTAAATAATGCTTTCACCCTGTTTCTGAGCTTGTTAGTAGAGGCAATACCTTTTCTGCTGCTCGGAGTTTTATTTTCAGGTTTGCTGCTGGGGTTTGTAGACGAACGCAAACTCGTATCGCGCATCCCGCGAAACCCGCTGCTGGCGGCTTTGATGGGCAGTTCGATCGGCTTTTTGTTTCCCGTGTGCGAGTGCGGTAACGTACCCGTAGCCCGCAGGTTACTGATGCAGGGAGTACCCGCACCAGCGGCCATCGGCTTTTTGCTTGCGGCCCCCACCATCAACCCCGTGGTAATTTGGGCTACTTGGACGGCATTTCGCGATCAGCCAGAAATTGTAGTTTTGCGGGTGGTATTTTCTCTGTCTATAGCCACAATTATCGGCTGGGTGTTCAGCGCCCAAAAAGACTTGCGGCCTCTGCTGCAACCCTCTGTAGCCCGCGCGATTCCCCTGCCAAAACCAGAGTTTTCCGAAAAAGAACTCGTCCAAGCTAACACTCCGCTGCTGTTGCAGTCGGGAACATTTATGCTCGGTCAGCCGGGGGGGGTGGTGCCGATCGAATCTTTGCTACAAGACGACTGGAAGCCATTACAAGGAGGCAAAACAGAAAAAACCTCGCAACGTTCCTCCATGTTCCACCCTGTTTCTAAAGATCGTCTGCGCCTGCTTTTAGATACTATGGTACAGGAGTTGCGCGAATTGGGAGGAGTGTTGGTAATCGGAAGTGCGATCGCAGCCATCATTCAAGTTGGCGCCCCCCGCGAACTAATTCTCAACCTCGGCCAAGGCCCCGTTTCCTCGATTCTAGCCATGCTGCTCTTAGGCGCGGTCGTATCGATTTGTTCTACAGTAGATGCCTTTTTTGCCCTGTCTTTTGCTTCCACATTTACCAGTGGTTCGCTGCTAGCATTTCTCGTTTTCGGCCCGATGATTGACCTCAAAGGCATCGGTTTAATGCTGTCAATTTTTAAAGGTCGAGCCGTAGTTTACTTAATCGTCTTGGCAGCTCAGTTAACCTTTTTAATGACCCTCGCTGTCAACTTGCATTTAGGTTAATAAACTAGCTCAAACAGACAACTAATACCATTTTAGATTTGCGATTTTCAATTACCTTGCTCCCCGACATGGAAGTCACGGATATACGGATAGGTGTTTTTGTCTTTTCCTTCTTCCCTCTTCCTTTTCAATTACTATTAAAAAATGAATCTTAAAAAAATTAGCCCCTGGCTGGACGCCCTAGCTATCTTAGCCTGGGGAATACTGCTTCTTAAATATTGGATCACTGGCAAATTAAGCATTCTAATTCACCCCAATTACTTTGGCTTGACTCTAGCAGGAGGAATCGGCTTAATGGTTATTGGCGGTTTAAAAACTTGGGAACTCTTAAAACTCGATCGCACCACAAAGCAATCGCGGACATCAACAGCAAATAACTCTCTCAGAATCACAGAAGTTGAACACGTTACTTTGTTTCCCCCCAGTATCGGCAGCACCTTAATGTTGAGCGTCGCATTAATAGGTTTACTAACAACACCCCGCACATTTACCAGCCAGACAGCATTAGAACGAGGCCTCACCGAATCCCTGCCCATCACCAGACTGCAACCCCAAGAATTTCGCAATACTACAAAACCCGACCAGCGATCGCTCGTCGAATGGGTGCGGCTGTTAAATTTCAACCCCGAACCGGATACATACAGAGGTCAAAAAGTCAAAGTTCAAGGATTTGTAATTCACCCCCCCAACATAGCAGAACAATATATGTGGATCGGGCGTTTTATCATTACCTGCTGCGCGGCAGACGCCTATCCGATCGGGTTGCCAGTAAAATTACTGATCGGTCAAAGCCGCACCACCTTTGCCCCAGACAGTTGGCTAGAAATAGAAGGAGAAACGATCGTAGAAGAACTGCAAGGCAAGCGCAAATTAATCATTCAAGCATCCTCCCTCAAACCAATTCCTGAACCCAAAAACCCTTATGATTATTAGATGTCGAGTAAGTATCAGATTAAATTTTACCTTGATTGCGAGATGGACAGTCCAGACCGAATCTCTGTATACAGATGAACATACGGTAAAGTCAGCTATAAAAGTGGCAGCATCCTCCTCTAGGAGTTGCAAATAACAAATTCAGCAACTACACTCGTAATTAGGAAATAAATTCTGAGTATATGTCATCAGGAAAAAAATTAGCTATCAAAGGTGCTGCCTGGACGATCGCCAGCTATGGAAGCAGTCAAATTATCCGATTTGGTAGCAACCTAATCATGACGCGCCTGCTTTTGCCTGAATTATTTGGTCTAATGGGTCTAGCGTACGTTTTCATCATAGGCATTAACTTATTCACAGACATAGGTCTGGGCCCCAGTATCATTCAAAACAAGCGCGGGGACGAGCCTCAATTTCTCAACACTGCTTGGACAATGCAAGCTATTCGCAGCTTGTTTGTCTGGTTGTGTTTAATTCTAATAACCTGGCCAGTTACTCAATTCTATGAAGAACCCCGTCTGATGTGGTTGATTCCAGCCATAAGTATAAATACCCTAATAGGAGGATTTAAATCGACTTCCGTATCCACCCTAGAACGCAAAATGAGTGTTAAGGAAGTAGTGCTTTTTGAGTTGGGTACACAGATAATTTCTACTACAGTGATGATTGTGTGGGCTTTCTTCGATCGCAGCATCTGGGCGATCATTGTAGGCGGCTGGACTGGAGCTGTAGTGGAGTTAGTATGGAGCCATTTTTTGATTCCCGGCAAGTCAAACCGCTTTGCTTGGGATAAAGAAGCAGTAAAAGAAATATTTTCTTATGGCAAATGGATATTTTTGTCTACGATTTTATTTTTTCTGTGTTCTCAAGCCGATCGACTCATTCTCGGGAAAATATTTACTTTAACAATGTTGGGCATTTACGGCATCGCTTTTACCCTGGGGGATATGCCGCGCCAAGTCATCATCGCCATTAGCGGCAGGGTGATTTTTCCCTCAATTTCTATGCTGGCAGAGTTGCCGCGGGAAGAGTTGCGCGCCAAGATACTCAACAACCGCAAGCTAATTCTAATACCATTAGCCGTAGGTTTAGCAATTTTTGTGAGCCTTGGAGATCAGTTAATTTTAATACTGTATCGGAAAGAGTATGAGGCTGCATCTTGGATGATGCCAATCTTGGCGTTAGGTATCTGGCACACCACCCTCTACAATATGATGGGTTCTTGTCTGTTAGCCGTAGGAAAGTCTCAGTACCCAGCTATTGGCAATCTGCTGACTTTTGTGAATCTATGTATAAGTATACCGCTCGGATACCACTTAAAAGGTAATTTAGGTGCCGTGATTGCTGTAGCTCTCGGCGACCTTCCTACCTATGCAGTAACTAACTACGGTTTGTGGAAAGAAGGACTAACTTGTTTTTGGCAGGATATTCAATTAACAGGGCTGTTTGTAGGGGTGCTGGCAACTATACTTTGGTGCAGAGTGGCTTTTGGTTTGGGTCTGCCGATCGATAAAATATCACCGATGGATTTAGTTCCAATCAATCAACTGTTTCAGTAAACAAAAATAAACAAAAAGGAGATTGTCTATATGTCAGCCGAACACAAGACAAGAAGAAAAGTAATGCACTTTATCTTCTTACAAATTGCTCTTTTACAAGAAATATCGCGAGTAGCCACGAGGTATACTAAAAAGATGTTTTTTTATCAAAGAAATCGCATTATAAATTTATTCAAAGAAAACGAACAGCCGGAAAAAGAACGCCCCAAAGTCTTTGCCGCTGTGGCACACATTACATCAGTTGAAGAATCTAACAATCCAGAAAAAGCTGCAGCAAAAATAGAGAGACTCAGACACACAATAGATGGACTGTTAACGAGTTTTGCTCATTGCGACCTGAGTATTACTATCCAAACTCTACCGAACAGGCACGTTACAGCCTACTTACCTGAATATCAAATTAAGTGCATTGATATACAAGAAAGCCCTGACTGCGACCCCATGTTTGTAGGGTTTAGACTTCAGGAAGAATTTGTCGAAAGAGTAGAAAAATTTGACTGGTTTTTATTCATAGAAGATGACATTGTTTTGTACGATGCTTTCATTCTAGAAAAATTAGAAAATTTTAACCGACAAAGCGGGTATGAGAATGCTATTCTTTACCCACACCGTTTTGAAATGTATCAAGGAACCAAGAGATACATTGATTTGACAATAGATGATCATCTATCGTGGAATCAGCTATCTAGTGTAAAGATAGAAAATGTAAAATTTGCTGAGTGTAGCAATCCTCATTCAGGATTTTACTGTTTGTCAAGAAAGCAGATGAAAGAGTGGATAAAATCAGGTCGCATCTTCAAAAATCAAGTATTGAATGTCGGGCCTTTAGAGAGTGCAGCAACTTTTTGTATTTTGGAATGTTTCTCGATATATAAGCCTCACCCCTCAAACTTAAACTATTTTGAGGTCAGGCATTACGATAGCAAATATTCTAAGCTATATCCCGAACCGGAATCGCCGTATACACTGTCAGCAGTTAATAATAGTTCCAGCACACCAATCGTCAAGGATTCGTGAAATGGTTCTAAGTAGATCGTCGTGATTATTAGTAGGGTGGGTAGAGTGCTAGCTTTACCCCTCAACCTATTAAAGAATTGGCGATTTGAGATTTCAGATTAAATTAAAAATCTCAAATCTCAAACATTCCTGGACGTCACTGGCACAATGATAGGGTGCTATACTGTCGTCAAAATCTCTTTCGATGGAGGAAAATTTAGCTCTGAGGTACCCTAGAATATAAAATCTCAAATTACACATCTAAAATCGGTTGAGGTTGTTGGAAGTGCCGCAGACGCCACGAATTTAAGCTCGTGAGTTTAATTTAGTCCTGGAGGCACCAACACTTTAAGAAACCGAGTTTTTTACCAACATACGTCGTTGCATTCCTTTTCGCAGGCAAAAAAGGAACCGTTTCAGAGGGTCGGGAGTACGCCCAAGACAGTAAAATTTAAGAGGGAAAACTTGGCAGTTAATTTTCAGCAGAAAGTAGGAGAGAAAGATTTGTGAGTATTTTTAAGAAAAAAATTAATCCCTCACCCTTCGCTATTCTGCCATTCAAACAGCCGATCGACCGCACGGCCATCTTCCTCATGCTAATGCTGAGCGTCTTAATCGGTCTGCTGCTGCTGAGCGGCGATCGCACAGCACCCAGAGTGCGAGAATTTACCTGGGAAAACAAACAAATCGGCGCCGAAGATACCGGCTTTATTCTCACATTCTTTCGGCCGATGAACCAGCCCACCGTCGAGGAAAACTTAAAGCTAGAACCCCCCCTCCCCGGTAAATTTAGTTGGGCTGGAAGACGGATGGCTTACACCCTCAAAGATCCAGCACCCTACGGCGTTACCTACACAGTCCAACTCGCCGGAGCAACCGACAAGTATTTCGGAGAAAAAAACCAAAATAAAGGAACGCCAATGCAACCGTTTAGCAGTTCCTTTCGCAGCCGCGATCGAGCTTTTGCTTACATCGGCGTCCAAGGCGAAACAGAAAGCAGATTAATGCTAGTCAATCTCACCAGCAGCGACTCGAAACCGATAGCGCTGACTCCCAAAGATTTAGTCGTTACCGATTTTAAACCGTATCCTGACAGCGATCGCATTTTATTCTCCGCCACAGATCGATCGATCGCCCGTACTCGCGGCACTCTAAATCAAGAAATATTCACAGTCACCACCGGCATCAACCCTCAATCGGACTCAGGAACTAAACAAAAATACCCAGCCGGTAGAATCGACAAAATCTTAGACTCCAAAGATTACCAAAACCTCAAATTCGACCTCTCAGCAGACGGAAAAATCATAGTTGTCCAGCGCGTCAACCGTCGCAATCCCGGCGATTTCAGTCCTTGGATTGTGGAAGAAAAACAGGCGCCCAGACCCTTGGAAAATGAACAAGGCGGAGATTTTATGATTCGCCCCGACAGCAAATCGATGGTAATATCTCAAAAACAAGGATTAGCGATCGTCCCCCTCAAACCCGAAGCAGACCCTGTAGAATTTTTGCCAAAATACGAACAAGTGTTGGGCATGGCTCGCGACAACTCCGCCGCCGCCTATGTTAAATACAACAGCGACTTTACTCGATCGCTTTTCATCTTAGATAACCAAGGTGTAGAACAAGAAATATTGCGTATTCCCGGCAGCATTATGGCCGTTTATTTCGACCCCCGCAAAAACCAAGACAACCAAGTTCAGCGTCTCTACTGTTTGTTAGCCCAACGCCTCAAAACAGAAAGCTACAAAGAACAGCCTTTCATCGCCACCATCGACCTCAAAAAAGAGGGTACTCGTTTGGTAGGAACCATCAAACCGCTGCTGATTTTGCCCAACCAATTAGATACCCAAATCAGTTTATCTCCCGACGGGCTGGCATTAATTTTCGACCAATCAGTCACAGCAGCAACTCCCTCAGCAGCAGACAGTCCCCGCAACGATAGTGGACAATCGATCGCCACCAGCCGCCTCTGGCTGCTACCCTTAGTAGAAATACCGACAGACGGTTCTCCCGCAAAACTACAGCCAGAAGAACTGCCCTTTGCCGGCTATCATCCCCGCTGGCTACCATAAACCAATTTGAGATTTGAACTCGCACTGCTGACTAATGACTGGTGACTGATCTAAAATCTAAAATCTAAAATCTAAAATCATTATGACTCCCGAAGAAATTAGCAATACCCTTAAAGACTTATTTGGTGACAGTGTTGAGATGCCTGCTGCCACTTCTTGGCAAGTAGAAACCCCCAAATTTCGCCTATTAGTCCTCCTTTCAGAAGACGGGAGTTGGCTGCGGATTTTGCTGCCACTCGCCGAGGCCCAGGAAGCTCAACCATTTCTTGATAAACTGCTAGAAGCTAACTTTGACACCACCCTCGAAACTCGCTACGCCTTACATCAAAACGTTTTGTGGGGAGTATTTCAGCACAGTTGTGCCACACTCGTGGCCGCCGATTTCTCAGCCGCCGTCGCCAGACTGCTGGCTTTGCAAGAGCAAGGTTTGTCCGACTTTTTCGGCGGTTTGATAGAAAGCCGCATCCGTCAAATCATCAAAGCTGCGAAGATGCAGGGACAGTCTGTGGAAACTACCCTTCAGACTTTAGACCGCTTCTACGCAGAGGGATTGATGGGTGAAATGGAACTAGGGCGAGAGTCTCGCGAAAACACTCTCGCCGCTTGGCGGTATCAGCTAGAACGCCTCTGGCCGGAGGTGGAACCCTAAGACGATTGGAGATTGGAGATTGGAGATTGCAGAGTGCAAAAAACTGAGGACTATCGAGGTTCGGAAGTTGCCTAAAGTTGCATTTCTTTTGAGTGGTATAGCAACCGCCAATACGGTTAGGATGTTCTTAATTCCACAAACCCTTGCGGAACATTGCTTCTTCCTTCTTTCCTAGATAACTAAACCCTTCCATCCGTTACATTCGGTTACATCCGAAGAAGGTGAATCCGTGGCCGAACTTCCTTTGGCCTGGGCCCTAGTCTTGACAATTGGAGCCTGCAAGCCCCTTGGACTATGGCTAATCCGGGCCCTCGAACCCTCGAAGGATGCCTGTATATTCACTGATAACCCGCGAGCGGTTCTCCAATTCCCTTCTATTACTGGAAAAATGGTATAATTTATCACAATAATTAGTTATAAATATTAAAAATTTTCGGAAAACACCCGATCGCAGGTATATCATGGTAAAAAGTTTACAGCAGAGATCAGTAAGTTCCACAAAAGCTTCGATCGTTTAATATTGACTTAGAAACAAAATCTTTAGCAGACAATGCTACTGCGATCGGGTTTTCCCATCGGGTGCAGTTGTAATTTGGCAAATTAGCAACTACCCGCTACCAATTACCAGTTAGGAATTAATAGCAACTTAAGTTGTCAATTAATACAATATTTAACAGGGGTTTCATCTATGTTTGCTGTGCGTGAGACTAGCTCGGAGTTATCAGTGTTGCATATACCTGAATTTTGTACTTGGAACATCTCCTTAGAATCAACTCTCCTAGACCTGCCACTCTCCAACTGCCAAATTGAATTAACTCAACAGGCAAAAGAAGTAGCCCAGGCTTTTGAACAAAATTCCATGCTTCCCGGCGTCATTTTGACAAATGGAGGTAATTTTGTCGGCATAATATCCAGGCGTCTATTTTTTGAAAAAGTTAACCGCCGCTACGGAGTAGAAATGTTTTTCAAGCGGCCAATAGAGGTGCTGTACAAGTTTGCCAAGCCAGAGGAACTCGTACTTCCCGCCAGTAAATTAATAGTAGAAGCCGCCCAGGAATGTCTTTACAGATCAGCAGAATTAATTTACGAACCCGTAGTAGTCGAAATAGCCCCCCAGACCTACAAGCTGTTAGACGTACACCAATTAATGGTCGCTCAATCAAGAATTCACGAATTAACAAATAAGTTACTCCACAAACAAACCCAAGCCAAACTCATCCAAACAGAAAAAATGGCGAGTTTGGGGAGGATTGTAGCAGAAGTAGCCCACGAAATCAGAAATCCGCTGAACTGTATTTGGGGAAATTTAACTTTTCTGCTGTCCTATTTTGAACACTTGCTTCAGCTAATGTCGGTTTATGAAGAAGAATATTCGGCACCCTGTCCCCGAATTGATGCCCTTAAAAAAGAAATTGAATTTGATTTTTTACAAGAAGATTTGCCGATTACCTTAGAAGGGATGGAGTTGGGAGCCTCGCAATTGCTAAAAATAGTTAACGGGCTGCACCACTTCTCTCACATGGACGAGACAAAACCAGCCGAGACAGACATTCACGAATGCGTGGAGATGACGCTGTTAATTTTGAAAAACCGCTTTAAAAACAGCATAGAAGTGGTTAAAAATTACGGCGAACTGCCGCTAGTTAGTGGCTACTCCGGTCAGTTGAGTCAGGTGTTTTTGAATTTGTTAGTTAATGCTCTAGACGCCCTGACAGAGTACGCAGCCGATCGAGAAATACACACCCCATGCGGGGACAACTGGCAGCCCCAAATCGAAATTACCACTAAAGTTATAGAAACCGAACACGGCAAGAGGGCCGCAATTTGCATTGCCGATAACGGGCCCGGCATTGCCCCAGAAAATCACAAGCAGATATTTGACACCTTTTTTACCACTAAACCAGCGGGCAAAGGCAGCGGTATGGGGCTAGCTATCTGCAATCAAATCGTCACTGAAAAGCACGGTGGCCAACTCAAATTGCGATCGCAACCAGGTAAGAATACTGAATTTGAAATTCTCCTGCCTATAGTTGGCACAACATGATTAACTTAAGAATATTCTCGGTTGTTCGCTCCTGCGATGAAATGATAGGGTAGCTTAGTAGTAGGTTCTCAATTCACTTTCTCAGCGTTTCGGCAACTAAAAGTTCCAGTGGCAAATAAATTCAGTTCCAAACTCCTTGGCCCTTCACTCTCCGAAGGCAGCCATCAAGACCTTTCCCTAGAGTCTACCCTCTGGGATTTGCCCCTGTATGACTTTCAGGTTAAATCGAGCTGCTTGGCCGTGGCAGTTGCCGAAATGTTTGAACAGTATCCCCTAGTGCCGGGAGTCGTCTTGATGGAAGCAGGAGAGTTTGCTGGAATGATATCCCGCAGGCAACTGCTGGAATATTTGCTCAAACCCCAAGGCCCTGAGCTATTTTTGCACCTGCCACTAAAAGTTCTCTACAGTTACGCTCGCGTCGAAATATTATTGGTGGCAGAGAGTACAACCATTTTGGCAGCAGCCCCACAAGCTCTGCGTCGATCGCCCGAATTGCAGTCAGAACCGATCGTCGTCCAAATAGACTCCCAATCTTACCGACTCTTAGACCCTAACGCACTAAACATCGCGTACTGGCAAATTCGTGGCATAGAAACTCAAGTCCGCTACGAAAGAGCCCAAACTCAAATGATTCAAAGCGAAAAAATGGCTAGTTTAGGGCGTTTAGTCAACGGAGTAGCCCACGAAATTTTAGATCCGGTAGGCTTTATCTGGGGGAATTTAACCTACGTCACCGACTACAGCAAAAACTTGATGGAGTTGCTCTCAGCTTACGACGCGCACTGTACCGAACCCCCGCCGGAAATAGCAAGGCTCAAAGAAGAGATCGACTATGATTTTCTGCAAAACGATTTCCTCCGAACTGTTGCCAGCATCAAATCTGGAGCCGAACGTTTGAGCAAGTTGGCAAGCAGTTTACAAAACTTCTGCCACATCGACGATATTTATCCAAAACCCACCGACTTGCACGCCAACATAGACAGCATACTTTTGCTGCTCAAAAGTCGTTTGACCAGGGAAATCAAAGTCGTGAAAAACTACGGCTACCTGCCACCAGTGCCATGCTATGCAGGACAGCTAAACCAAGTATTTATGAATATCTTGACCAATGCTATTCATACATTAATTAATGAAGCAGTCGGTCAAGAATTGGCGAAAGAGTTCAAAGGTGGAGGACTCAGAGACGCCGATCGCCAGCCTAAAATTGAAATCACAACTCAAGTCTGCTGTCCCGAACCTGCGCCGGATTTAGACAAACTTCATGTTCGCTGGGTTTCGATTTGCATATCCGATAACGGGCCAGGAATGTCACCTAGCAAGTACAAAAAAATCATAGAATCATTCTCTACGGAAAAACGCGCCCTCAAAGAAACGAGTTTAGCAGTTAGCTATCAAATAGTGACGGGCAAACACGGCGGTGCATTCAGAATGCGATCGGAGTTAGGCAGAGGCACTGAATTTGAAATTTTGTTACCGTTAGCTTAAAGAAGGAAGTTCGGCAACGGATTCTGTAACGGATGCAACGGATGTAACGGATGTAACGGATTTCAGGAAGAGGGAAGTTCGGCAACGGATTCTGTAACGGATGTAACGGATTTCAGGAAGAAGGAAGAGGGAAGAGGGAAGAAGTTACAGTTTATTCCTGATTTATGAAGTACAGGACACGGCAATGCTGTGTCCCTACCGGAAAACGCTGTAACAGTCAACAGTCAACAGTCAACAGTCAACCATTATCCAATTGAGTGCCGCACATTTTACAAAATCTAGCATTAGCATCGTGTACAGACCAACCGCAACCTTTACAAACAGCTTCTCCGTGATTAGCACTTTTAACTAAGTGTTTAATCAAATCCCCCAATTGCCAAGGAATCAGAGCAATTCCCGTCAAAATCATCAAAATAGTCAGAAAACGACCGGATTCCGAAATCGGAGTAACATCGCCAAATCCCACGGTGGTCATGGTGACAACCGAGAAATAAACAGCATCCAAAAAAGTTCCAAAACTTTCGGGATTGGCCGGATGTTCGACTTGATAAATCAAACCAGAATAAACAAAAATTATTGCCAGCAAAGTAAACAAAATCCTAGCAAAAATAACCCCATCTTCGCTGCTGATGCGGAAAATAGAAATTTTTAGTTCTAGAAAGCGGATGAGTCTGAGAATTCTGAACCAGCGAAAAATTCGGATAAAACTAACGTTGACAAATCCCAGTAAAAATGGTAATATTGCCAGCAAATCTATAATTGAAAAAAAACTAAAAATAAATTTAACTCGATTTTCGGAACACCATAGTCGCAATAAATACTCAAACAAAAAAACAACTAAAAGTGCTGTATCGAGAGTTTGCAAATTAATTCTAACAGTTTCCGAAATCGGGTAAGTTTCGGCGATGAAGCTGGTCGAAGATAGGAGAATGAGTCCGGTAAGGGTTAAATTGACGGTTCTGCCAATTGGGGTTTCGATGTCTTCGAGATAAAATCCAATTTGCGATCGGGTTAACATAGATGAGATAATTAATACCATTTATGAGGTAAGGGAATTATCGCATATGAGTATCGAATTAACGAAGGGTGAAAGGTTCAATCTTTCTAAAGAAACTCCTAATTTCAGTAAAATTGCGATCGCCCTGGGGTGGCAAGTCAGCCAGACGGCACAAAACTGCGACATTGACGCATCTGTTTTTATGTTAGCGGCGGACGGTCGGATTCCTGATGAAAAGTATTTTGTATTTTACAACAATCTGACATCGCCCGACGGTTCGGTGCGACATTCAGGAGACAGCGCGACTGGGCAAATAGACGGAGATGATGAGACGGTTTATGTGGATTTGAGTAAAATCAATTCGGCTATTCAGGAAATTGTGTTTGTTGTGACTCTTCACGAGGGACAGGAAAAGAATCAAAGTTTTAGTCAAGTTACAAATGCTTTTATCAGGCTTTACAACCGAGAAACTCTTAGCGAATTGGTTCGGTACAATTTAAATCAGATATTTTCCCAAGAAACGGCTTTAGAATTTGGACGTTTGTATAAGAAGAATGGCGAATGGAGGTTTCAGGCGGTAGGACAGGGATATAATGCTGGGTTGCAAAGTTTTGTAGATAAGTATTATGTTGAGAATGCGGTTGAGAAAAGCTCGAATGCGGTTGAGAAAAGCTCGAATGCTGGTGATCAGGTTGATGATGCTGAGGTTTTGAGGCAGTTTAGCGATCGGGTGGACAAGCAATTGCAGGAAAAAGCAGCGGGAGAGTCTGTTGCTAATCCTGTGAAGGCGGATAACTTGGAAGCTGATAAGGATGTTGATGATTCTGTTAAGGATGTTGATGATTCTGTTTCAAAAAATCAGGAATTTGCTATCACTGCTGAGGAATTTTTACGGCGGTATAACCAGGGAGAACGGGATTTTACAGGGATTAACTTAGCAGGAGTCGATTTGAGCGGCAAAACTCTGGAATATCCCATTAGTTTCAGTCAAGCAAACCTGAGCAATGCCAACCTGAGTAATGCCAACCTAGTGAAGGCAAATTTGATTGGAGCTAACCTGCAAGGGGCAAACTTGAAATCCACAAACCTGCAACAAGCCGATTTAATTCAAGCTAATTTTAGTGGTGCAAACTTAACTAAGGCAAATTTGAATTATGCAAGACTCATTCAAGCGAATTTAAGTCAAGCAAAGTTGAGCGAGACACAATTGCATAGTGCGAACTTGACTACAGCCAATTTAAGCAGTGCCAACCTCACTCAGGCAAATTTAAATAACGCTAATTTGATAGGAGCAGATTTAAGTCAAGCCAAAGTAACTAAAGTTAGCCTATCTTATGCTGATCTAAGGGGGGTTAAGCTGAATGGGGTAAGTTTAGTTGCAGTAAACCTTGATGGAGCAAACCTGAAAAACGTAAATTTGAAAGCGGTAAGCTTGATCGGATCTAGTCTTGCTCAAGCTAATCTGAGCGGTCAAAACTTGGCAGGCTTAAACCTGTCTGGAGTTAGCTTTCAAAATGCTAACTTGAGTGGAGTAAACTTAACTTCAGCAAACCTGTGCGGAGCAAATTTGAGTTATGCAAACCTAGAGAAAGCTAACCTGAAAGATGCCAACTGGGTTGGAGCAAATATGACAAGTGCTAAACTCGCAGGTGCAATTATGCCAGACGGCACAACTCACGAATAAATGGAAGTGCGATTTTTGTACTAAGGACTTCAGTCCTTATATTTCTGGATTTAAGCGCTGTGACTCGGAGAAACCGGGTTTTATTATCGATCGCGCAAGGAAACCAAATATTGTCGCAAAAAACCCGGTTTCTGGCCCAGCGCGTACTGGATTTAAGGGCTGCGACTCGGAGAAACCGGGTTTTTGCCCGCATCGGCGCGCCCAAACGCAATATCTCGAAAAAACCCGGTTTCTGGTCTAGTGGGTACTAAATTTAAGCGCTGTGAGTTTGAGTATAATTAGGGTTAAATGTCCAATATTATAGATTTGAGATGAATGAATCTGACACGGAAATTATAGAATCTACCCTCAGATGGATGACCGAGTTTGTCGAGTTGCCGCATCCAGTTTTCAGCGATATACCGATTTGTCCCTTCACTAAAAAGGCACGCTTGGCAAATCAAATTTTATTCAAAATCGAGCATTTTTCAGCGCAGACTGAGTTCGATCGCGATTCTGCCATAATGAAATCGATTTATGAATTTTACAATTCGGAATTTGAAATAATGGTAGTAATTAATCCTCAAAAAACAGCAATTACTGCGCCAGAAACTAAAGAATTGATAGACAAACTGAATAATCAGATTTCAGAGTTGGGGTTGCTGGCTTTTCACGCTCATCCCGAAGAAGATTTTAATATTGACGGGCTTCATACTAGGAGGATGCCGTATCCGGGCTTCACCGTTCAAGTAAATTCTAAGCTGAAGCCCGCTTCCGATGCTTTAGAGAAAACTGAATATTACAAAAATTGGACGACCGAACAACTAAAATATTTCGGGATTCCGAGAAATTGACGATCGCCCGCCCTCCCCGCGCATCTCCCAGCCATTACAATTAATTCAGCAAAAAATCTTTACACATAAGAACTCATGCAGCTTAAGTCAACAACCCGCCATATTCGCATATACACCGCCATCCTCGAAGATAACGAACTCGTACCCAGCAACGACCTTTTGACCCTCGACATTGACCCAGATAACGAACTTAACTGGAATGACGAGTCCGTCAAACAGGTACAGGCCAAATTCGACCAACTCGTAGACGCTTACGAGGGCGAAGACTTGACCGAGTACAACCTCCGCCGTATCGGTTCGGAGTTGGAACACTTGGTACGATCGTTCCTACAAAAAGGCCAAATCAGCTACAACCTCAACAGTCGCGCTGTCAACTACAGCATGGGCTTGCCTCAAGTTGATGCCAAAATTAACCTGTAAGGGCGATCGGGCGATCGGCATTTATGTCAACTTAAGATTGAAACCCATAATAAATGTCGCTTGTAGCTGAGTTTCGATCCCTCCTACTTCTCTTAATCAGGGGAGTAGGGGGGAAAAGAGCTAGCCCCTAGGTAGCGAATAAATAGACAAAATGGTACACTTGTCGACAAATATGCGGTGTACCATTTTGTTTAAGCTCGCGCGTTTTCGCAAAAAAGTTGGGATTATCAGTAAAGACACTCCAACGTTGGGACGTTTCAGGAAAGTTGCCAGCCAAGCGCACCCTGTCAGGTCATCGGTTCTACACCGAAGACGATCTCTTGATAGCCAACGGATTGAAGCCCATAGAAGCCAACCGAAAAACGGTCGTTTACTGTCGAGTTTCGTCCAGTGGACAGAAACCGGAACTCAAAAATCAGATGCTGGCAATGGAAGCTTTCTGCTGAGGCCGAGGATTAACGGTCGATGATTGGGTTTCAGAAATGGGGGGCGGACTAAATTTTAAAAGGAAAAAGTTTCTAGCAATCATGTTGTCAATGCTCAAAGGTGAAATATCAATAATTGTAATTGCACACAAAGACAGAATGTGTCGCTTTGCTTTTGAATTTATCCAAGAACTTGCCACGTCGGTTGGATGCGAAATTGTAGTCGCCAATCAATTATCGTTGTCCCCCCAGCATGAATTAGTAGAAGATTTGATGGCGATAATCCACTGCTTCTCTTGCCGTCTATACGGTCTACGAAATTACTCCAAAGAGATCAAGGAAAATCTAAAAGATGCTATTGACAAGCCCGTACAAGACCTGGGAAAATTGAGCAATCAAGAAATACAGTGTTGAGGTCGAACAATGCTCCTATCCATCAAAACAAAGCTAAAGCTAAGCAAAAGTCAAGCCACAATAATGAGCAAGCACGCTGGAATAGCAAGGTTTACTTATAATTGGGGTGTGGCTACTTGGAGTAATCTTTATCAAGATGGACTGAAGCCAAATAAATACCTTCTCAAGAAAATCTTTAACAACCACGTAAAACCTGAGTTTACGTGGATTAAAGAGGCAGGTATTTGCCAAAAAATTACCCAATATGCGTTTGACAACCTTGGAGATTCTTTCTCTAGATTCTTCTCGAAAAAAGGTGGCTATCCCAAATTCAAGAAGAAGGGGCATCACGATTCTTTCACTATTGATGCGGGTGGTAAGCCTATCCCTGTGGGCGGTACATCTATAAAGTTGCCGACAATTGGCTGGGTAAAAACTCATGAGGGATTGCCTCACACAACTTGCAAGTCAATTACCATTTCGCGCACTGCCGATAGTTGGTTTATTGCGTTCGCTTACGAACAAGAGTATGAACCAACAATCAAAAGTCATGATGTTGTAGGAGTTGATTTGGGAGTCAAAGAGTTAGCTACACTTTCAACTGGCGTAGTATTTCCGAACCCAAAACACTACAAAGCACATCTTGCAAAACTCAAGAGGTTGTCAAAAGTTCTTGCCAGAAAAGTCAAAGGCTCTGAGAATAGATATCAAGCCAAAATTCAATTAGCAAAGCATCACGCTAAGCTGTCAAACATCTAAACTGCATTAACTAAGTTACCTTTATTTTTTACTTTTCGGTTCCATTTTATAATTAGTT
>NZ_JAUBVF010000126.1:0-3818 GCF_036705685.1 Microcoleus sp. AT3-A2 | reverse complement strand
CACTTTACTCTCGATCGCACGATTTCTTAACCCAGGCTACGTCAAGTGCGATCGATATATTCAGCAAGCCCTAATTAGCATTGGGAGTTGATCCAGCATCAACGCATTTTCCCTTTTGAGTGGGGTTTAAGGCTAGGTTAGAGACTACTTTAGAAACAGCAGCTTGTTCTTGAATCCATCCGATTTCCCCCGGTTGCAGCTTGGCGCTTTCTACTTCAACTGTTGGCTTAACTGCCGGGGAAGGCGACGGAGTTGCCACAGCGGGAGATGGAGTTAGTGCGGGTTTTGAAACTGTAGAAAAATCTTTATTTGACTCGGGTTTGGGAGAGTTCGATCGCACTATTTCAGGAATCGAACAAACTTTCAATTCCAGCCAATTGCCTTGAGGCGTAAGCTGTTTGTTTGTCACCTGCAAAACGGTGCCGGCTGGGACTGTTCCTTTGACAGTCAATTCACCGATTGCGACTCGCAAATCCAAGCGATCGCCCTCTTTTCCCAATTCCCCAGCCCCAGAACTTTTAATCTCTATAAAAGAGCCTGTTTCTAAAGATTTGACCGGAGAAGCTACAGATTCAACAGTTTTTTCTGGCTTGCTTCCAGCTTTAATTAAACCGCCTTTCCCGAAAATCGACTCCCCGGCAGTATCGATCGCGCGACCCACCGGAGGAATGAAAAAATAAGCAAATACACTCCCCAACCCTAATAAAAATAAAATTTTCAGCAGCAGCGAAAATAAACTTTTGCTTTTTTCCGGCGGTAACAACAGCGTTTTTCCTTCAGAATTCCCCTCGCCCAGGCTTGTGCTTTCGGTCAAATCCGTTGGCATATCCTCGCTATCGGAAATTAGTTCGATCGGCGTATCTAAAGGTGCGACAGACAGTTCTGTAAAAGTATTGCCGTCTTCCCTCAAATGTGCTTGACAGTGAATTAAAGCAACAGTGACGTTATCGTGACCGTTTCTAGTATTAGCAATCTCAATCAGTCGATCGCGCGCCTTACCCAAATTAATGCTACCGTCGAGAATTGGCAAAATCTCCGTTTCCCAACATTCCTCAACCCGGTCTTTATCACTCAAACCGTCGGAACACAGCAGCAAAACGCAGTCTTCATCCACTGGAAAACGCTGCACAGTCGGGTGCAAAGTGTTGGATGAAGTAATCCCCAAAGCTTGAATCAGAGCTCCGGCGGCCACTTGTTCCAAAGCATCCCGGTAGAGAGAGTAGCCCAAACGCACCTCGCGACAAGCCACATTATCATCGAGAGTAACTTGATAGCAGCCGGTGCGGGTAATCCAGTAAGCCCGACTGTCTCCGACGTGGGCGACATAGAGCTCGTGAATGTGGGCTAAACCCATAACTAGCGTAGTTCCCATCCGCTGGCGACCTTGGCGGTGTTCGCTGTCGTTGCGACTGGCTATCTTGTCGTTAGCAGCACAAGCCGCCCGTTCCAGCTTGGAAGTCAGGCTCAACGGGTCCCAATTAGCCTGATGTAGGGGCATTTGCTGCAACTTGTCGCGCAGCACACCAATTGCTTCTTCCGAAGCGACTTCGCCGCCGTCTTGTCCTCCGATACCGTCGCAGACGATCGCGCAAGCTTCCGCACCTGGGCTTCCTGCGAACAGCGTACCGCTGGGCGGATAGCAAGCATCTTCGTTGTGAGCCCGGGATCTGCCTACATCTGTGCCCGTGGCAATTTCAACGTGACGATCGTAAAATCGGCCGCACTTTGCCAGAGCTTTATCCAACTGGCCCATCAGTTGTTCGCCGTGGCGCACTTGACCGGCAACCATTTGCTGGCAAAGTTGCCTCAAGAAATTGGCAATAGTTGGGTGAGCATCTTCCAGCCACTGCTGCCACAATTTGCCCAATTGCGACAAATGAGGCGGTTTGCGATCGGGCTGCAATTCCAGAAACCGCACCAATTGCCCTTCCACCCGTAGTAGTTCGGGAGTCAGCAGCGTCGAAGCTACGCCCTGAGCGATACAGGGCTGCCACAACTGAGCAATTTGCCACAGCCAATTGAGCTGGCGCATCGCTGCGGCTCCTTTCCAGGAATCCGCCAATTCCGGCATTAAAGATTCCGTCACCTTCAAAATAGGCACGTTTTCCAGTAGCCAGATATCTCCCGAAAGCTTGCTCATCTTCGACGATACCAGGCCGTATACTTGAGGTACGTGCAACTGATAGGCAAACAGTCTCAGATAAGGAGTGACAACACTCGGAATCTCTTCGGGCAGTTCCGGCAAGTGTTCGGGTTGAGTATCGACAAGAAGTCGATCGCGCTTGACCAAGTAGCGACCAGCGATCAGATCGCCTGGCTTACACCCTTTGATCCCTTCACCTAAAGCCCATAAGTAGTGTTTTGCCACAGAGTTTTGCATAAGGGTTCCTGACGCCTTGGGGCAAGCGTGCTGATCTGAACTATTTTAGCGATTGAACCTCGACAGGTTGATACGTGGCGATTATTTGACACCCCCGCTTTCTCAACAGACGGAGATTCTTAAGACTTCGCAGTCCTAATATCCTGATTTTTCAGGTTTCCGGGCTCACCACGTTTCCACTGTTGTGTGCGTAGTGATATCTGACTTTCCCCCAGTCTAGGGGTAGGTTTTAATGTCTTGTACTGACACAAATAGTCTACCATTTTGTTGACTGCCGGATGAATCTTGCTATGAGCTTTTAGGGTTAGACGATCGCGCGACACCCCCGTCATGAGCTTGAAATCACGCTGTTTTCAGCATATTCCTGATAGCGGCAATTTCCGAAGAAATCGCAGCACTCAAGGGAATTCAGATTTTAGACTAACTCTAATGGTATGATGCAGCTAGGTAGAAATCACCTGAGCCGACAGGTATAAATAAATATCAATTGTCGGTTTTCTCGCCAAGGGTGTTCCTTGCCTTGTTCCCGATTTTCGCAAGTAAAGTTAAATTTAACCCTACCCAAAGACGGATACAAGCCCCCAGATTCATCTGTGGAGTCAATCTAAAATCTAAAATCTAAAATCTAAAATCTACTGACGGATGCAAGCCCCCGACAGGAGTCGGGGAGAGAAAAAAAATTAGATATTTAGTTCAAGCCCGCAGATTCATCTGTGGAATCAATCTAAAATCTAAAATCTAAAATCGACTGACCGGCCTCTGCAAGCTGTTGAGTATTTAACCATGCCCCCACATGAACCCAGCGCCTTTCCGAAGAATTTGACCGATCCGAAGCTGCCACCTGCTGTTGAAATAGACGAAATACTCACTAGCATTCAACATTCTCACAGTTTTTATTACAAAGTGATGAATCTTGAGGTTTGGGCGCTGGTGGAAACCTTGGATGGGCTGTTTCCCGGCGCTTGGGGTCAGTTTATGACCAACCGCCAATTAGCAGTTAAACAGTTTTTGGAACGCGATCGCGTTCCAAGTTCTCCGGTTGATGCTGGGGAGGCGGGGGAGAAGTCCGATCGAAGTCGCAAAAAGGAAGAAGTCAAGAGTCAGGAGTCAGGAGTCACAAACAAGCAGGAAGAAGAATAAAAGCAGATTTTCCCAATTCTTCCCATTTCCACCTTTCCTCTGTATCCAAGTCTAAATCCCCGTCATATCAAATCCGTTAGCATCGGAATAGTAAATTCGAGTTGACTGTTGACGATTGACGGTTGAGGCCGTGAACAGTCAACAGTGAACATCATTCCGGTGTAACCGGAAATGATATCAATCCCCAAAGCGAGAGACGAAACAGAACCCTGCTATACAAAGGCGTTGCTGATTCACGGTATGAATCAACTTTTCGCTTGATGTTACAAAACTCACCATACTTGGCTTATAGCAATTG